>JANOZI010000350.1:0-3481 GCA_031429375.1 Acidobacteriota bacterium
AAACCTTCGGGCCTTTTTGCGTTTGATGGGGAAAATATGAAACTACTTCGGACTTCGTTAGCGGCTTTACTCCTCACGGCGACGTTCGCCGGCTCGTCGTTCGCGCAGGCGCCGTCACCCGCGGGCCTTTGGGACGCGGCCGTCGTCGTTGGCGGCCTCGAGATCCCGTTCCGGTTTGAAATCAGCGGCACCGGTCCATCGGTCAGCGGCTGGTTCTTCAACGGCGACGAAAAGGTCTTGTCGACGGGAGGGAAGTTCGAGAACGGCTCGCTCGTCCTCAACTTCGACCACTATGCCACCTCGGTCTCGGCGACGTTCGTCGATGGCCGGCTCACCGGCTTCTACAACCGCGCCACCGGGTTCTATCCCTTTTACGCCAAGCGCTTCGCGCCGTCGGCGGCGTTCCCGAATGAAGTGCCAGCCATTGACGGCGTGTGGCAGATCGGTGGCGTCAAGAGCAACAAGGGCGAGGGCGCCTGGCGCTTGATTGTCCGTCAGTCCGGCGCTGAAGTGACCGCGGCCATTCTCCGCGTTGATGGCGACACTGGTGCGCTTGCCGGCACGTTCCGCGACGGCAAATTCATTGTCAGTCACTTCTCGGGCGCTCGGCCGCTGGTGCTTGAGCTGACGCCGACGAAGGATGGTGGTCTCGAGATCCTGCGCAACCGCACCGAGAAGCTGGTCGCCGTGCGCGAGAAGGATGCGAAGTTGAAGGACGTGCCCGAGCCGACCGACCCGTCGCGTCACTCCAGTGTGAAGAACCCGACCGAGCCGTTCAAGTTCAGCTTCCCCGACATGACCGGCAAGATCGTCACCAACGCCGATCAGCGGTTCCACGGCAAGGTGGTGATCGTCAGCATCAGCGGCAGCTGGTGCCCGAACTGCCACGACGAGGCGCCGTTTCTCGCCGAGCTCTATCGCAAGTATCAGAGCAAGGGGCTCGAGATCGTCGCGTTGTCATTCGAAGAGGCGAGGGAGCTGCCCGAGTTGAAGCGGCTCAAGGCGTTCAACAAGCGTTACGGCGTCGAGTATCCGGTGCTGCTCGCGGGGGAGCAGGCGGACCTGGCGGAGAAGGTGCCGCAGATTCACAATCTCAATTCGTTCCCGACGACGATCTTCATCGGCAAGGACGGCCTGGTGCGTGGTGTTCACGCCGGCTTCGCGGGCGCGGCGAGCGGTGCGTTCCACTCGGACGCTAAGACGGAAATCACGGCGACGGTTGAGCGCCTGCTCGCCGAAGCGACAACGACGCGGGCCAGATAACTGGATAGGCACATCTTGTGAGTTGTTGATCTTGTGAACGGTTGATCTCATCTGGTGATCTTCTGAAACTGTTGAGCGGTTGATCGAGAGATCGACGGTCAACCGCTCAAAAAGCTCGAAGGATTAGATTGACCCATCGCCAGGTCAAGAGGTCACGAAATGTGCCGATTGGTCCGGAGCAAGTTTGTGTGATTCCGGGCCAATGTGCTACGATCTGTCTCTTCCTGACCGTGTCGCGGGGTGGAGCAGTCCGGTAGCTCGTTGGGCTCATAACCCAAAGGTCGGGGGTTCAAATCCCCCCCCCGCAACCACATTTTCATTTCTTGGCTGACAATCGGTAGAGGCTCAAGGGCGCTTTGGCGCCCTTTTGAGTGTACGGGATGCTCGACGTGACATCACCGGGCCGATCCAGATCGCAGCGGAGGCGTCCAACAGAGATTGCCTGAGGTTGGATGCTACCCGACGAAGCCGAAGCACGCGCGACACGCGTTCGAATAGCTCTATGCTCTCCGGCATGCGGTCGATGATCGCAGCGCCCGTGGGTTTCGAGTTCAGCGTCTCAGCCGCTTCCTGACGTTTGCCTCCGAGTCGTGCCAGCCGGCCTCGTGGTCGTAGGACGCCGCGATGTTCTCCAATAGGGTCCCCATGTACGGATAGTCGAAGCGGAGGCGCTCAGCGCCGCGGCGGTATTTCGCGGCAAATTCGCGCTCCAGGGACCCGCCCTCCCCGCGCCAATGCGCGCCGAGGGAATTGCGAACACCGATCATGAACCCCTCGCCGATCACGTGCGACGCGACCGTTTCCATGGCGTCGCATACGGCCGTCGCCGGTACGCCGTCAGTGTCCTTGGGCGCCTTTGCCAAAAGTTGACCGATGCAGTGGTCGCCTATCGCGGTGCGGGCGTGTTCCGCGAGCAAACGGCGCACTTCGGTGAGCCACCGCAGCAAAGCCTCAGGGGCGATGGTGCCGTCCTCGCCGGTCCCCGGCATTCGCTTGATGTTGTCGAGCAGGCGATGCATAGCGGACATCACGGCCCCTCGACGCTCAGGGTCGTCTATCCGCCATTCGGCCGGATCCTCGCCGTCGTCGCTCCGACGGTAAAGGAGCGCCACGGCCTGCACGAACATCGTCGGCGACTCGGCGACCTGCCGCTCGAGATTTGGAATTCCATGTTCCGTACGTTCAAGGCCGCCGATGAAATGGAACTCCATCAGCGCCATTTCGTCCTTGGTGACGCCCGCGCGATCCTGCAGCGATTTCAGGGCTTCGGAGATATCGTAACCACTGAGCTGGTACGTTCCTGCCGCCTCCGCGCCGACCGTCGCGACGGCGGTCAGCAGCCGCTTCAGCCGCGAGGTCTCAACGCGTGGCCAGTCGATATGGACAGCCGCGAAGGCCGCGCGCGGCCGTTGCGCGTCGAGCAGGCGATCGACGATCTCGGAAATCTCAGCGTCCGAATGGCGCGGCAGCCAATGAGGGAACACCTCGCGCCAATATCGATCCCGGATTTCAGGCGCGTACCGGTCCAGCAGCCGCCACGTCTGTTGCGTGAACGGCGCTGCTATGAACAGTCGGACACGGCGGTCGTCATCAACGCCGTTCGCGACTGCATCGAGCAGCGTCGCCCTGTCGTCGGCTGCGACGGTGAAGAAAAACCCGTGGATCAAGCCATGGACTTTCGTGCGAAGGTCATCGCCAAGATCGAGACAGCGCCGCAGAAATTCGACCCGCTCTCGTAGATCGGGCACGCAAAGCGCGGCATGCCGCCCGATGACCTCCGGTGCTTCAGTGGTCGTCAGCAGCCTCACGACGCCATCGAACCCGTTCGCCGCCAGGATCTCCTGCAGCGCGGCCGTCCGCGCAGCGTCGATCCGTTGCTCATGCCTGTCGACGTCGTACTCTTCCTCGAGGTCGGCGACGGATTCCTCAACCCAATGTTTGACGAACAGCCACTGATGGCGAATTACCCTATCGGCGGGTTCCAGCCTCGCATACGCCTCGCGTGCGCGATCCCGCGTAGCCTGTTCCAGCCCGCGCTTACGGCCAAGGCGCGTCAGCGCGAAGCGCCGGATGCGTTCGCGCAATCGCGCCTTCGCGTCGTCGCCGGCTGCCGGCCGGCCGGCCCAGTCATCGATCAGGTCCCACACGACCGCCTGGTCTTTCTCCGGGATTCCCTGCAGGCGCTCCACAAGATCGCCGAGCGTCTCGTTGTGGTGTT
>JANOZI010000351.1:0-1899 GCA_031429375.1 Acidobacteriota bacterium
GCTCTACAACCAGTGCCGCGACACCGACCAGGCGTCCGCCGGGCTTGTCACCGACCTGAAGCAACGCGGGCTGCTCGACGACACGCTCGTCATCTGGGGCGGTGAGTTCGGCCGCACGCCGTTCATCCAAGGCGCGCTCGACGACCGCAAACGCTGGGGCCGCGACCACCATCCCTACGCCTTCACGAGCTGGCTCGCCGGCGGCGGCATCAAGCCGGGTGTGACGATCGGCCGCACCGACGAGTTGGGCTACAACGTCGTCGAAGATCCGATCGACGTGCACGATCTGCATGCGACGATGCTGCGGCTGCTGGGACTCGACCACGAGAAGCTGACGTATCGCTTCCAGGGCCGGGACTTCCGGCTGACCGACGTGCACGGGAAGCTCGTGACCAAGCTGCTCGCCTAGTTCGACGGACTTAGAAATGAATCAACTTGCCTGCAGCAACAGGTGCAGATAGGGCAGGCAAGGGGCGGCGGACTGATTCAGAACGGAGGGAAGCATGAGGATGGGCGGTATCGTTGCTCTCGTGGCGTGTACTTTGTTGACGATGCCTTCGCAGGCACAGACCGCGAAGGGACTGTCGCAGGAGGATGTGAAGAAGATCAACGAGGCGACGCAGGCTTCGGTGAAAGCCGCTCTCGCTAAAGACTGGACCGCGTGGACAGCCGACTATCTCGAAGACGCAGTACTTTTCCCGCCGAATCAGCCGGCGGTTGGTGGCCGGGCGGCAATCCGAGCGTGGGCGCAGGCATTCCCGCCTATGACGAGCTTCACGCTTAGCAATGTGAAGGTGGAAGGCCGCGATGACCTGGCCTACGTGCTCGGGACCTACACGCTGACAATGCTGCCGATTGGGGCACCTGGTCCGGTGAAAGACTCCGGCAAATTCATCGAGATCCGGCGCCGACAGCCGGATGGCAGGTGGCTTACTGCAGCGGACATCTTCAACTCAGACCTACCTGCTGTGCCGTCAGCAGCGAAGTAGTCGCCCCTGAAATTGCCGTCGAACGACCACCGCGAGCGGCCGTTCCTTTTCAACGGCGGTGGCTACGCCACGCTGAGTTTCATCCCGACGCTCGGCACCATGATCCTGGGCTTGATCGCGGGCCATGTGCTCCGCAGCGGGCGCGACACCGGTGCCACAGTCCGCTGGTTCGCGATCGCAGGCGCAGCCGGCCTGTTCGCGGGCGCCTTGCTGGGCTGGCTTGGTGTGGCGCCGGTGGTGAAACGTATCTGGACCCCGAGCTGGGTCTTGTTCAGCGGCGGCTGGTGTTTTCTCCTGCTGGGCGCGTTCTATCTCATCATCGACGGGCTCCAGAACACGCGCTGGGCCTTTCCGCTCGTGGTCATCGGCGCGAACTCAATCGCCGCTTACCTGATCGTCCATCTGTTCGAGGATTTCATTCACAAGAACCTCACGATCCATCTGGGCCCGCGCATCTTTACGATCTTCGGCGGCGCCTACGAGCCGCTGCTCCACGGCTCGGTCTCCTTATTCGTGATGTGGCTGCTGCTGCTGTGGATGTATCGGCGCAAGCTGTTCTTGAAAATCTAGCCGAAAAACCGCATACCTGGCTCAGGAACAAGCCACGAAGTCACGAAGAGCACGAAGACTAAAAGTTTTTCTTCGTGTCCTTCGTGTTCTTCGTGGCCAAGTCCGAAAACTAGAAGACAAACCGCAAACTGAGCTGGATGTCGCGGCGATCGTTCGTCTTGGTCGTCACGCGTCCGAAGTTCGCGTTGGTCGGATCCGCGAACCCGGCCCCGCCGCCGGTCACCGTGCCGGTCTGGGCGTTACTGAGGTTCGGGTGGTTCGGGAAGTTGAAGATCTCGGCGCGGAACTGCAGCCGCCGAACTCCGCCCATGCTGAAGTTCTTGAAGAACGCGATGTCCCA
>JANOZI010000352.1:0-3108 GCA_031429375.1 Acidobacteriota bacterium
GCGGTTACGACGTGTTCACCGAAGTGATCCGCGTGCCGAAGATCATTCGCGCGCGGATCGCCCTGACGATCTGGGCGATGACCCAGCTTTCCGCCATCGGTTTCCGGCGTTCAGCGCGAGCGTGAGCGAGGCTGCACCCAAACCCCAAGCCCCAGGCCCCAAGCCTGGCGGGGCTTTTGACGCCATCATCATTGGCGCCGGTTGCGCCGGGCTGAGCGCGGCGGCTGCGCTGGCCGACGCCGGTGCGCGCGTGCTGGTGCTCGAAGCCCGACCGGGACTGGGCGGGCGCGCCACGTCGTTTCGTGATCCCGGAACGGGCGAGCGGGTCGACAACGGGCAGCACATTTTGATGGGCTGTTACGAACAGACGCTCGTCTTCCTCGATCGGATCGGCGCATCCGATCGCGTCCGGTGGCAAGCCGGATTGTCGCTGCCGATGATCGATCGGCGCGGCGTCCAGAGCGTGTTGAAGCTGCCGGCGGTGGCCGCGCCGCTGCACTTACTGGGCGGGGTGATGGCGTGGGAGGCGCTCGGTTGGGGCGAGCGGCTGGCGATTCTACGCGTAGGGTCGGCGCTTCGCAGCGGCACCCCTAAAGGGGTGCCCTACGAGCGCGGCGGCGGGGTGCCCTACAGCGGCACCCCTAAAGGGGTGCCCTACGACCGCGGTGGCGGGGTGCCCTACGAGCGCGGCGGCGAGGTACCCTACGACCGTGGCGGCGGGGTGCCCGACGACCGGCAAACGGTGCGCGATTGGCTGAACCGGCACGGACAACCCCAGCGCCTGATCGAGCTGTTCTGGGAGCCATTGGCATTGGCCGCGCTCAATCAGTCGATTGACCAGGCAGCGGCGCGCTACTTCGTCACGGTGCTCGAACGCATGTTTGCGGATCCGGCGGCCGCAGCGCTGGTGCTGCCGGCAGTGCCGCTCGACGAGATGTATGCCGAACCGGCGCGCGACTGGCTGCTGCAGCGCGGTCACGAGGTTCTCGTCAACGCCCCTGCCCGGGTGGACGTCGACGGCAACCGGGTCACCGGCGTGCGGGTGCGCGACGAGCGCATCGATTCGCCGATCGTGATCTCGACGGTGCCGTGGCACGCGTTCGGCGCGCTGTTCGATCAGATGCCGCCCGCGCTGGCGGCAACGGCATCGAACGCTGCCGCGCTTCCCAGTCTGCCGATCGTCACCGTCAACCTGTGGTTCGACCGTGCGGTCATGCAGGACCCACTGGTCGGCCTGCCGGGCCGCACCTTCCAATGGCTCTTCGACCGCCGCGCCATCGTCGGCGGCGCTTCGTCGCACCTGTCGCTGATTTCGAGCGGCGCCGAGGCGATTGTGGCGCAGGGCAATGACGAGCTCGTCGCGACCGCGTTGCGCGAAGTGCGCGAAGCATTACCGGCTGCCCGATCGGCGATATTGCGAAAGGGATTGGCGGTGCGCGAAAAGCGATCGACCTTCTCCCTGGCCCCCGATGCGCCGCCCCGGCCGCAGACGACGACGCCGATCGAGGGATTCTTTCTGGCGGGAGACTGGATCGACACCGGCCTGCCTGCGACCATTGAATCCGCAGTCGTCTCGGGTCATCGCGCCGCGGAAGAAAGTAAGACCACGAAGTTCACGAAAGGAATCACGAAGCACGCGAAGTCATAAAGAGCTAAATTCCTCGTGGTCTTAGTGATTCTCTTCGTGATCTTCGTGGTTTCTTTTTGATGACATCGATACTCGCTCACTACTCCGAGCTTGCCCTCAAAGGGAAGAACCGGCCGTGGTTCATTCGACGGCTCGTTCGCAACCTGCACACCGCGCTGACCGGGTTGGGCGTCAAAGAGATCCGCACGCCGATGGGGCGCATCGAGATCGTGCTCAACAAGGAAGCGACCGCCGACCAGGTGCGCGGGCGCATGAGCCGGGTGTTCGGGCTCGCGAACTATTCGGTGGCGACCCGGGTGCCGCTCGATTTCGACGGCATGGCCGGCGCCATCGTGTCGATGCTGCCGCCACGCGAGGGCATCACGAGCTTCCGCGTCAGGGTCCGCCGCGCCGACCAGGACTTCAAGACGCCATCGCCAGACCTGGCGCGCGACCTCGGCTCGCGCGTGTGGCATGCGCGCGGCTGGACGGTCGACCTCGATCATGCCGACCTCGTGATCCACGTCGAGATCATTCCCGGCGCCGCGTTCGTCTACATGGGCCGCCAGCCCGGGGCCCCCGCCACGCGGACTTTGCGTGGTGGGGTGGAGCCGGGGCCTGGCGGCTTGCCCACGGGCACCGCGGGACGCGTGGTGGCGCTGCTGTCGGGCGGCATCGACTCACCGGTCGCGGCCTGGCGGATGATGCGGCGCGGCTGCCAGGTCACGCTCGTGCACTTTCACAGCGTTCCGTTTCTCTCGAACACCTCACAGGAAAAGGCGCGGCGGCTGGCCGAGGTGCTGACGACGTATCAATTGCGGACGCGCTTGTACCTGATCGCATTCGGCGATCTGCAACGGCAGATCACGCTGAGCGTGCCCGGCGATTTGCGGGTTGTCGTGTACCGGCGGCTGATGCTGCGAATCGCGGATCGCATTGCGCGCCACGTCCGCGCGCGGGCGCTCGTGACCGGCGACGTGATCGGCCAGGTCGCGTCGCAGACGCTCGACAACATGGCGGTGATCGACACCGCCTCACAGCTGACGATATTCCGGCCGCTGGTCGGGATGGACAAAGAGGAGATCACGATCCAGGCGCAGCGCCTCGGCACCTACGAGATCTCGATCGTGCCGGATCAGGATTCGTGCACGCTGTTCACGCCGCGCCACCCCGAGACGCATGCCCGCCGGTTCGACGTCGAGCGCCTCGAAGCGGCGCTGCCGATCAAGGACATGACCGACGCCGCCATGGCCTCGGCGTGCGTGGAGTACCTGACGTACCCGGTGATAAAGTAGGCCACAGATCAGACGCAGATTAGACACAGAATAGAACGTATGCCTACAGTCGAAGAGATTCTCGGAGACGACGCGCGCGGATTGCTGCAGCATCAGTGCAAGATTGCCAAGGCGAGCCTGCACCTGCCGGGCCCCGATTTTGTGGAGCGCATCCACCTGGGCTCGAACCGCCCGATTCCGGTGCTG
>JANOZI010000353.1:0-8178 GCA_031429375.1 Acidobacteriota bacterium
CACTTCGCGGCGCAGGGCGCGATCTACCAACGGCGGGTCGATGGACACGGTCCGCTGGCTGCCATCGGCGGCGGTCTGCCCGAATGGACCGTCGGCATTATCGACACCGGTTGCATCGCCGCCTTCGGCTCGGCAGTCGCAATAGCCGATCAGGGCGGGAATCTTTACGTCTCAGCCGACGCCGGTCGCAACTGGTCGCGACAGGCCGAAGGCCTGCCACCACCAAGCAGCGTCTTCATCCTGATGTAAACGAACGGGGTCGTTGAGCGATGTCCGGGAACTTCTTGAGGAGTTCCTGGTCGAACGTCGCCAATTTGAGCTCGCGTTGAGCGGCGAGTTCAACGAACAAGGTGTCGTACACAGCCACGCTGGCGTCGAGAGCGCGGGTCAAGGCCGCTTGCCACAGTGAACGGACCGGAACGGCTTGAATGCCCAGCCGCGAAGCCATGTCAAGCTTCCGGTATCCCTCGTCGCGCGATAACGTTCCGCTTCGTACGGCCATCCAGATCGCATTGGCGAGCTCGGCCTCCCAATGTGCCGGCGCCCAGGCCTCTTCCACAGCTCGCCAGAACTGCCGCACTTCGTCGGCAAAAGGCGCTGTTCCGAGCAGGTAATACGCCACGACGTTCGTATCGACGACGCCAGTCACGGCCGGCCGGCCTGGATCCAGGACTCCACCTCGCTAGCTTTCGGACGGCGAGTCTGACGTGCCCAAGACTGCTCGATTTCTTCGAGCAGTGCGAGTCGGTCGCCCACATGTTGTTCCAGAACGCCCCGGACTTCTTGCTCCATGGAGCGTCGGTTTCGACGCGCCAGGCTCTTGAGGGACTTCACGATTTTGGTTGGAACGTTTCGAATCGTAAGGGTTGCCATCTGATTCCCTCGCTAGCATAATGCTAGCATTCTGGCGGGCCGGCTACCAAGCGGTCCAAAGAGCGGTCTAACCGGGGGCTTCGGTGACAAGAATTCTGCTGTCTGGCGTGGTGCTCCTGCTCGCGATCGTGGGCGAGCGCCGAGATGCCGCCACCGTGGTTGCGCACCAGGCGACGCCGCCACCGAACATCCTGCTGATCCAGGCCGACGACCTCGGATATGGAGACCTCAGCGCGTACGGGCAGGCACGCTTTGCCACTCCAGCGCTCGACCAACTCGCGCGGGAAGGGATTCGCTTCACGCAGTACTACGCGGGCAGCACGGTCTGTGCGCCGTCGCGAACGGCCCTCATGACTGGCTTGCATACCGGCCACGCCTGGATCCGTGGCAACGGAGGCATGCCCGGGGGCGATGTCCCGCTTCGGCTTGAAGATGTGACGATGGCGGAGGTGCTGCGGGACGCCGGCTACCGCACCGCGGTCATTGGGAAATGGGGACTGGGACAGCCGGGCAGCTCCGGCCAACCGAACCAGCAGGGTTTCGACTATGCCTTCGGCTTCCTCGATCATCGTCATGCGCATCGCCAGTTCACCGATCATCTGTGGCGAAACGGCGAGCGCATCGCTGTGGATGTCGATCGCGACTATGTCAACGACCTCTTTAGCAGGGAAGCCGCCGCGTTCGTTGAACGCGCTGATCCGCGGCCATTCTTTGTCTACTTGAATTACACAGTCCCCCACGCCGAGTTGCGGGCGCCGGACGACTCTGTTGCTCCGTTCCGCGAGCGCTTTCCCGAGCACCCTTTCGCGAATCCGACGGCCGACGGGAAGCCCACCGGCAGCACTCCGGAAGCGACCTCCCTCGGCTACCGTTCGCAGCCGGCACCACATGCGACGTTCGCGGCGATGATCACTCGCATGGACCGCGACATCGGGGGCCTGGTCGCTATACTTCGCGCGCGGGGCATCGAGCGCCAGACCCTGGTGTTGTTCATCAGCGATAACGGCCCGCACCAGGAGGGCGGCGGAGATCCCACTTTCTTCAAGAGCTCGGGTGGCTTGCGCGGCATCAAGCGTGACCTCTACGAAGGCGGCATCCGGGTGCCGATGATCGCGCGCTGGACCGGAACCATCGCGGCGGGTCAGGTGAGCCCTCACGTCTGGGCGCATTGGGATGTGCTGCCCACACTCGCCGACATCGCCGGTGCGCGGACCCCCATTGACCTCGACGGCATGTCCATGAGGCGCGCCCTTCGAGGCGAGCCGCAGCCGACCCATGCCTTCTTGTACTGGGAATTCCACGAGCGCGGATTTCAGCAGGCCGTGCGGATGGAACGTTGGAAGGCCGTGCGGCTGAAAGCGGGACTACCGATGGAGCTGTATGACCTCGAAGGCGATCCAGGGGAGCAGCGCAACGTCGCCGCCGCGAACCCGGCCGTCGTCGCGAAGATCGAGGAGTACCTCAAGACGGCAAGAACCGCTTCGGATCGATGGCCGGGGAAGTGACCCGAATCAGTAGCGCGGCTAGCGAACAACGGCCTGGCCGGTGCCGACGTTGCCCAGCGCATCGGTTGCGCGCAGCACGAGCGTGCGGCCGCTGGAGTCGGCATCGAGGCGGATCTCGAACGACTCCTGACGCGCATCGAGAATGCCGTCGCGCGGAAACGCCGGCTGCCAGCGCTGCGCATCGAGCGAGTACTCGACGCGCGAGACGGCGGAGTCGCCGTCGCGGACCTCCGCGGTAATCACGAAGCTCGTGCCGTCGCGGCGAATCGTGCTGATGGTGACGGCCGGCGCGATATTGTCGATCTCGAAGCTGCTGCTTTCCATGTCGCCGGCGAGCGCGGTCTCGGCCGGGTTCGACTTGCTGTCTGCCGCGACCACCTTGACGACGTACGTGCCGTTGGGCACCGACGCGGTGTCCCAGACGAGCAGCGTGTCTCGCAGATCACCCTTGAGCAGCCGCCACGAGGTTTCGCCTTCGCGGCGGTAGAACACCTCGTGCGTCAGCTCGTCGCCGTTTTCGTCGTCGGCCTTCCAGACAAAGGTCTGCAGACCCTTCTGATACGTGCGGCGGCCAAGCGCGGGGCTGCCACCGGCATTCGCCGCGCCGCTCGCGCTGTTGCGGCGATCGGGACCATCGTCTTCGAGCCCGGCGATTTCGGTTTCGCCGCTCGAGAACGGCTTCTGGAACACGACGCCCGGCGGATGCACGGTGATCGAGGTCACTTGAGGGCGGATGTTGCGGGGCAGGAAAGCCGCCGACACTGACGTCAGCACCGGGCTCGCCGACGACCCGGTCAGCACGGCGCGCCACTGCAGGTATCGCGCCTTGGGGCTCGTGATCGGCGAGCCGTCGGCGGTGGCGTACGGCCCCGCCCAATCGCTCCACGCTTCGTCCGGCGTCTTGGTGTTGCCCGATCGGCTGAAGACCTCGACCTTCGAGCCGGCCGGCACGCTTGCACGCCAGCCGATCACGCCCCACGTCGAGACGAAGCGCGCGTCTTTCACGTCCGACTCGTAGGTGCCGCGCGCGGCGCGCGACGGCGACATCGCCATCAGCAGGCCGGGATTGGCGGTCACGACGTAGGTGCGATCGTTGGCGCGCGCGATCAGCGTGGCCTGTTGCGCCGGCACGCGGGTCACCAGCACGGCCCGCACCGGCTCGCCGCTCAGCCGGAAGATCTTGCCCTTGGCACCGGTCGCGACGAGCAGCGCGCCATCAGGTTCGATCGCGACGTCGTACGGCGCATCGTCTTTTGGCGCCCAGACCTCGTCCCATAAGCCGTCGGCCTGCACGCGATACACCGCGCCGGTTGGGCCCCGGCCGGCCGGACCGCCGGAGGTCGAAGTCAATTGCCCGGACGCCTGGGCGTCGACCACCGCGAACGACGTGATTTCGGTAGACACGTTTGGAATGGTCGGCGCGACCGGCGGGGGCGGCGCGGCATCGCTGCGATCGTCGGACCCGCCGCCGCCAGAGGAGCGGTTGCTCTGTGCCGCGGCGTAGATCACGCCTTTGGAGTCGACACGAACGGCGTGCACTTCCTGGTAGGTCGTGTCGAGCATCAGGAAACCCTTGCCCGCGCCGTCAACGCGGAACACGCGTCCCGGCGATCCGGTGCCGACCAACAGCTGGTTGTTGGCATCGAACGCCATTGACACGGCGTGCATGGCCTTGGTCGCAAAAAACTTCTCGCCTTTGCCTTCAGGCGAAATCTTGTAGACGACGCCCTTGTCGCCGGTCGCGGCGAAGACGTTACCGGCGCGATCCACGGCCAACGACCAGATGTACTTATCGTCCGGATCGAAGAAGGTGGTCGCTTGTCCCCTGGCGTCGACCTTGTAAATGCGTCCATCGGGCGAGGTGCCGACGTAGATTGCGCCCGCCGGCGCCGCCGCCAGCGCGTGCACTTCCATCTCGCTGCTGTCGTAAAACACCGTGCCCTTGCCGGTGCGATCCACGCGAATCACCTTGCCGTCGTTGCCGGTGCCAAGAAACATCGCCCCGTCGGCCGCCGCGAGCGCGGTCCACACAAACGGCACGCCGGTGTCGTGAATGCGGGTCAGCTCGGGTCCCAGCGTCAGGCGGCCGTGCTCGTCCACCGACAGTTGATCGACATCGCCGCGCAGGAAATCGGCCTGTGTCGCCGCCTGCCAGAAGCCCGGCGAGGCCGCGAGCGAGCACACGGCGAGCAGGCTGGCTAGCGCCGCGCCAACGAAGTTTCGACGAGTCATCAGGGTTGGTCGAGGGAAAGGGTCAACTGGCGTGAGCCGGTCACCGCGACGTCGAGCGCCAGCTCCCATTCGCCGCGCGTCACGCTGCGCAGCGATCCGACCGTGCCGCTGTTGCGATCGGCTTCGATCACCGCCAGCACCGACGGCGGTAATCCGGCCATCGGTTCGCCGTTGACGATCGCGCCGGATTCCGCGGAGGTCAGCCGAACGTAGAGGCGGTTATTGCGGCGGGCGCGATTGAACGAGCGAATCAACTGCGGCACACGCTGCAGGTCGGCGCCGCGCGCATCGCGGCGATCGTCGGCGCTGGTGCGGGCGGCATCGGCCACCACCAGCTGCAGCTGTCCGGTCGCGTTGGCGGGCAACTGGATCGGGATCTGCTTGACGATTTCGTCACCGCGTGCACCGCGCAAGGAGACGTAGACGATGGCGTCGCGTCCGGGGCGCGGCCGCGTGGTGTCGAGCCACACGCGCTCGATGCGCGCGCTGCGCTGTTGTTCGGTCGCGTCGATCGTCAGGCTGATGCGATCCACCGCGACCGATTCCTGCGAGTTCTTGAGCAACGCCGTCAGCGGGCCGGCCACATAAGCCGCGGCGCCGTTGGCCGGCTGGTCGCCGGTGAAGATGTCTTCGAACGCGATCGCGTCCTGCGAGCGAATGCTGGCCGTGCCGCGGATCGCGTACGACGCGGGGCCCGCGCCCCGTTCGTACGACGTCAGCACGTTGGCTACCGCCAGGTAGGTCAAGAGCGGCGTGAACGTAAAGTCGCGGACGATGCCGAAGTTGAATGAGCGGGAGGGCCCGCGGTCCGAGTTGAGCGTGATGCTGACCGGGATGAGCGACGGACCGGCGCCGAGCCGGCCGGCGATCGCCGTCGCGCGATCCTGTTGCACCGTGCCGACGACCTCGCCGAAGCTTGCCAGCTTGCTCGACGACATCAGGCTCGGCAGCACCACCTGCACTTCGGCCTTCGTCATCGGAAATTCGGTGGGCCCGAGATTGTAAAGCGGGTGGCCGAACGCGTAGACGCGATCGCCGTCGACGTGCGTCACGGTGCCGGTGGCGCCGAGCTCGAAATCGCCCGTCAACAACGCGACGCCGACCGCATCGCCCGGCGCGAGGGTGTGGCTGCTGGCGCCGTGCGCCGAGGCCAGGGCCGCTTGCGCGGTGGAGCTCGAGACGGGCACGAACCCGGCCGCCGTGAACGCCGCCGACATCGGCGCGATCACCGAAAGATCAAAACCCGAGGCGACCATCGGCACCGCGATCGGCCGCAGCATCGCGCTCATCCGGCCGAGGTCGCCGGACACGCCCGACAACACCAGCGCCTGCGAGGGATCGTCAACGAACGTGCGCGCGCGACCGAGGTCACGCGACCAGATGTCGAGCAGCTCGCGCGGCGACGCCGGCCACGACAGCGACACCGGGCGCGTGCCCGGCGTGGGCGCCTGCATCGCGGTGGCGTCGACCATCTCGGCGATTGGCGTGATGCCGCAAATCGGTTCGGTGGAGAACTGTCCGAGCGCATACGAAACCGCGCCCATCAATTTGCCGTCGACATACACCGGGCTGCCGCTCATGCCGGCGATCACGCCGGTCTTGGCCAGCGGTCCGCCTTCGAGGCGCGCCAGGATCAAGCTGCGCTTCGGCCCGATCACGTTGCGCATGACGCCGAGCACCTCGACCTTGAAGTCTTCGAGCTTGGAGCCGGTAAAGACGGTGCGGCCGACGCCGATCATGCCGGGGCGCACCTCTTCGAGGGGCAGCGTCCGTGTTTGGGCGCCCGGTGCGGCGACAAGCGCAGCAATGGCAAGACAAGCGAGAGCGAAACAGCGTTTGTTCATGCAAGTGTCGGATGGCAACCGACTTACACCTATTATACGAGGTTCCCCGGGGCGCAGCAGGACTGATCCCGCCCTGCTATTTGACGCGGGCGCACGCGGTCTGTTACCTTTCGACGTTCACATGCGGTCCACAGCCGTCTTTACCGCGCCCCGCACCCGGTCTTTTGGCCGGACCGGGAGCGGTGTGCGCGCGTGGTGGTATTGGTGCCCAATGGGAGAGGCTACCCGGTCCGTGTAACCACCACACGCAATCTGACGCTCGACCGAAGCGCCTCTTCAGCCCCAACCGCGAAGAGGCGCTTTTTGTTTGTGGAATCAGTTGATCTGTTGATCTGATGAGCTAGTGATTTTGAGATGAAGCCCGCAAAGTTGTGCGTGACCGTGACGGCCGACACCATGGCCGAGCTGCGTACGCGGCGGGATCAGGTGCGCGATGCCGACTTGATCGAGCTGCGGGTCGATTCGGTTCGCGACCCCAGCGCGGCCGGGGCGCTGGCCGGCCGCCGCAATCCCGTCATTGTCACGTGCCGCCCCAAGTCCGACGGCGGATGGTTCGAGGGTTCCGAAGAGGAGCGGCGCGCGATCCTGAGCGAGGCACTGTCGCTCGGCGCCGAATATGTCGATCTCGAATGGCAGGGCAGCTGCGCCGACCTGGTGCAGAAGACCGGCGGGCGCCGAATCGTGTTCTCCCATCATGATTTCAACGGCGTGCCCGAGGATTTGACCGAGCTGGCGCAAGCCATGCTGTCGTCCAGCGCCGAAGTCGTGAAAATCGCCATCACCCCGCGGCGGCTCACCGATTGCCTCACCCTGCGCGAGATTGGCCAGCAGACCCGCGTGCCGATTGCGCTCGTGGCGATGGGCGATGCCGGCATCCCGAGCCGGGTGCTCGCCAGCTGGTTCGGATCGTGTTGGACGTATGCGGGCGAGGGCGCGGCGCCCGGGCAAATCAGCGCGCAGCGGATGACCGACGAATTCGGCTTCCGCCGGATCGGATCGCGCACCGCTATCTACGGCGTGCTCGGCCGCCCGGTGGGCCACTCGGTCTCGCCCGCCATGCACAACGCGGCATTTCGCGCCGCCCGCGTCGATGCCGTGTACCTCCCGCTGGCCGCCGCGGATTTTGACGACTTCCTGGCCTTTGCCGACGCGGTCAACCTGGCCGGCGCCAGCGTGACCGCGCCGTTCAAGGTGGCGGCGTTCGAGCGCGCCGACGAATGCGATCCGGTCAGCCGCCGCATTCAATCGGTCAACACGCTGCGGCGGAGTGGCACCAAGTGGCTCGGCAGCAACACCGACGTCAACGGCTTCCTCACACCGCTCCAGGGCATGATGCGATTGCACGGCAAGCGCGCCACCGTGCTCGGAGCGGGCGGCGCCGCAAGGTCCGTCGCCGTCGCGCTGCAGTCGGCCGGCGTCCCCGTGACCATCGCGGCCCGGCGCGACGAGCAGGCTCGCATGGTGGCGGCGCTGAGCGGCGCGAAGGTCGGCTCGTGGCCGCCGGCGCCGGGCAGCTGGGACGTGCTGGTCAACGCCACTCCGGTGGGCACCGCGCCCAACGTCGATGAATCGCCGCTGCCCGACGGCTACCGCCTTGACGGCACGCTCGTGTACGACCTGGTTTACAACCCGCCGAAGACGCGCCTGCTGACCGACGCCGTGCGATCCGGCTGCCAGACCATCGGCGGCCTCGACATGCTCGTGGCGCAGGCCCAGGCGCAGTT
>JANOZI010000354.1:0-8303 GCA_031429375.1 Acidobacteriota bacterium
GAGGGGCTCGTCTCGGCGGCCACCGGCGGCAAGCCGCGCGAGGTCCTGGTCGGCCGCGAGTACTTCGAGGAGGTTGATGCGCAGCTTCGCTAGGCCGTCGCGAGTATTGCTGGCTGCCGCCCTGTGGCTATCGGTGCCGGGCGTCGCGTTCGCGCAGAGCCCGCGCGAGCGTTACCAGGCCGCGATCGAGCGCGATGCCGGCGTGCGTACGGCGATCGAGCAGGCCGTGCCTGCCGCGCCCCCTGGCGATTTGCTGGCGCAGGCCGGCAAGGTGATGACCTCGTTCGAGCTGATCGTGCGGCGCTACCCGGCGAGCGGCTACGCCGACAACGCGTTGTGGCAGGCGGGGTCGCTGGCCGACGCGGCGTACCGGAAATTCAATCGCGCCGAAGATCTCGACCGCGCCCGGCGCTTCTATCGATGGCTCGTACAGGAGTACCCAACCAGCTCGCTCGTGAAGCGCGCGAATGCGCAACTTGCCTCCCTTGATCAACCGAAGGCGACGGTCCGCACGGCAGCGGTACCCGCTCCTGTGCCGCTTGCTCAAACGCCTGGCGAGCGTGCCCTTCGACTCGCCGGGGTCGACGCGTCGCCGTCCCTTCGACTCGGTGGCGACGACGGGTCGTCGCCACCTCGCTCAGGACAGACGGCTCGCTCAGGGCAAGCAACTCTTACCTCGATTGAGCGCACGGTGCTGCCCGATTCGGTGCGGGTCGTCCTGGAGCTCGATCGCGAAGTGAGCTATCGCGAGGAGCGGCTTGACGGGCCGGCGCGGGTGTTCTTCGACCTGAAGGGCGTGCAGTTGACGCCCGAGTTGATGGACAAGGTGATCACTTACCCGAGTGACATCGTGAACAAGATTCGCATCGGCCGCCATCCTAACAACCTGGTACGGGTCGTATTGGATCTGTCGGACGTGCCGCGCTACAGCGTGTTCACCCTGTACAGCCCGTTCCGTGTCGTAATCGATGCCGAGCGGACGACGACGATGCCCACGGCCGCGCCGAATTGGCTCGCGGCGATTCCGCCGCGCCCGGTCGCGCTGCCCGCCGCGGTCGCGCCTATGCAGCCTGCGGTGCAGGATGACCGAGACGACCGACCCAAGAGCCCGGAGCCACCGGCGGTGATGGTTGCGGCGGCGCCGGCACCGCGCGCGCCCGTGCCGCCCGCTCCCGCCATTCCGCCACCGGCCGGCCCCGCCGCGAACGGCGTGGGAGGTTTCTCAATGGCGCGGCAACTTGGCCTCGGTGTGTCGCGCATCGTGATCGACCCGGGACACGGCGGCCACGACCCCGGCGTGCTGGGCAAGGGCCTGAGCGAATCGGCCCTGGTGCTCGACATCGCGCTGCGTCTCGAAAAGCTGTTGCTGAAAGAACCGGGCGTCGAGGTCGTGCTCACGCGCCGGACCGACGTGTATATTCCGCTCGAGGAACGCACCGCGCTCGCCAACCGGGAGAGCGCCGATCTGTTCCTGTCGATTCACGCCAACTCGAGCCGCAACGACGCGGCCAAGGGCATCGAGACCTACTTTCTCAGCTTTGCGTCGTCGCCTGAAGCCGAAGCGGTGGCGGCGCGCGAGAACTCGGCGTCGGCGCGCGAGATGCACCAGTTGCCCGACATCATCAAGGCGATCGCGCTCAACAACAAGCTCGACGAATCGCGCGATCTCGCCAACATGGTGCAGGAATCGCTCGTCACCAACTTGAGAAAAACCAACAAGGAAGTCCGCAGCCGCGGCATCAAGAAGGCGCCGTTCGTCGTGCTGATCGGCGCGGCCATGCCGAGCGTGCTGGCCGAGATTTCATTCGTCACCAACAAGCAGGAACTGCAGTTGCTGAAGACCGCCGCCTACAAGCAGAAGATCGCGGAATCGTTGCAGACGGCCGTGCTGCGCTACCGCCGCTCGCTCAAAGGCACGGCAGCCATCGCGATGCAGGATCGCTAACTATTCTTAGACTCCGCGAACGTCGAATCCAAAGGTCCGCGTGGCTTGGCCCGCACACGACGGCCAGTCTACGTTCGAAACAGGTTGTGCTGCCCGCCCTGGGCTTCGATCATCGTGATCGGACGGCGCGACCGGTACCAGATGAACAACCCGCCCGCCAGCAGGCCCGCGACGACGGCGGCCGCCATGATTACGCCGATCAGCCCGAAGGCCGCGACCGCCACGTCGATCATGCCCAGCTCCGGCGCAGGTGGATCCGTGACGATATGGACGATCGTCGGCGTGATCGCGTCGGGTTGTTGCACGAGGTGATCTTAGCAGGCGGCACCCCAAGCGGCACCCCTAAAGGGGTGCCCTACTTCAACTCATAGGCGGCACCCCATAAAGGGGTGCCCTACTTTGGGTGCCCTACTTCGGGAATCCGGCGCGCGCGACTTCGATCAGCGTCCGGATCATCGCGCCGGTCGCGCCTTTCGGCTGCCAGGGCTTGCTTTCCTCCGCCCACGCCGTGCCGGCGATGTCGAGATGCGCCCACGGGCCGTCGCCGGCGAACTCTTTCAGGAACATCGCCGCGGTTATCGATCCCGCGGGGCGCCCGGGGCTATTCACCATATCGGCGATTTCGCTCTTCAACTGCTCGCGGTACTCGTCGTACAGCGGCAGCGGCCACAGCTTCTCGCCCGCGGTCGCGGCCGCGGCGCGCAGGTGATCGACCCACGGTTCGGGTGATCCGTACAACCCGGTCGTGATCTTGCCGAGCGCAACGACCACGGCCCCGGTCAGCGTAGCCACGTCGATCAAGTGCGTCGCGCCGAGCTGGCGCGCGTACCACAAGCCGTCGCCCAGAATCAGCCGGCCTTCGGCGTCGGTATTGTTGACCTCAACCGTCAGGCCCGAGGCGCCGCGCAGGATGTCGCCTGGTTTGATGGCGCGGCCGCCCGGCATGTTCTCGGTCATCGGCACGACGGCGATGACCCGGATCGGTAGTTGCTGCTTCGCGATGCAACGCAGCGCGGCCACCACGGTGGCGCCGCCGGCCATGTCGTCCTTCATGCGCTCCATGCCGTCCGCCGGCTTGAGCGACAGCCCGCCCGTATCGAACGTGATGCCCTTGCCGACGAGGCCCAGCGTCTGGTCCTGAGGCGCGCTCGCGGGTTCGTAACGCAGCACGAGCAGGCGCGGCGGCTCGCTGCTGCCGCGCGCCACGCCAAGCAGCAGCCCCATCCCGAGCTCTTCGATGCGCTTCTCGTCGAGGATCTCTGCCGTGATCCCCGGCACGGCCGCCAGCGCCACAGCCTTATCAGCCAGCACGCGCGGTGTGAGGTAATTGCCGGGCTCGTTGATCAAGACACGGGCGGCATTCACGGATTCGCCGATGAACCGTCCCGCCTCGGCCGCCGCAGAGGCGCCGGCACCGCTGGTGAGCAGCGTCGCGTCGGTGAAGAAAAACTGGTGATCCTTCTTGCTCTTGTGAACGCCATTGTCGAAGTTGGCCAGCGTCAGGCCTTCGGCAATGGTTTCGATGCGGTGGTCCGCCGCAATCGCGCCGGCCTCGGCGTCGACCCACGCAATGCGCGCGCGCCGCTGCGTCCGCGCCGCCTGGGCGCCCGTGACGGCGATGCGGCGGAAGTGTTCCGCGGTCATCTCGGCGCGAGGGCCGCCGCCGACGAACACGATGCGCGCCGCGCGCCACGCCTTGTCGCGAACGGCGGCTGAAAACACGTCGCCGACCTTCGCCCGGAACTCCTCGCGGTCGAGCGCGGACTTCAAATCGCCGCCGACGGCAGCGTCGAAGGCCGCCACGGTGTCCGCCGCGTGGTCCTGGGCAACCGGAACGATCAAAACGTCGACATCTGTGGCCGCGGGCGTGCTGGCGGCGACCGAAATCCTGGGCACTTCGTGAGCAACGTGCATGTTGGGTTAGAATTCCTTTGCGCCCTGCGTTTCGGAGATTTCAGCCATGCTTTTCAAAACAGGCTTCTGCCAGGCCGTCGTCCTGGCGTGCAGTGCGCTTCTGGTCGTCTCGTCCAGCGCCTTGCCCGCCCGCGCGCAAGGCAACAAGAAGCCTAGCTTATCACTCAAGGCGTCGCCATCCGTCTCGTTCGCCCCGGCACGCATCGTCGTGGTGGCCGAGCTCAAGGGCGGGTCGGACGATGCCGAAGAATTCTACTGCCCGACGGTGGAATGGGAATGGGGCGACGGCACGGTGTCGACCGCCGAGGCGGACTGTGATCCTTACGAAGCCGGCAAGAGCCAGATCAAGCGCCGCTACACCGTGGAGCACCAGTTCAGGAACGCGGGCGGATTCAAGATTTCGCTGCGGCTGAAGAAGGGCACCAAGATCGCGGCCATGGCCAACGCGGTCGTGCAGGTCCGCGCCGGCCTCGGACCAGGTGAGTAAAGCCTAGAACGCGACGCTCGGGCTCGACGCGCTTGGCGGGCCTGGGTGCACGACAATTGGCGGCGGCACCGTGTACCAGCGGCCGAGGCCCGTCATGATCGCGGCACCAAGGCCAATGGTCCAGACCAGGAATTCGATCGTCACCGCGGCCGCCATCAGTGCGAACGCGCCGTAGCGGAACGGCCCTGGTGCCAGGCTCATCAGCCGCACGGCCAGCGTGGGCCCCACGATCAGGAAGAATCCCAGCGCGGTAGACCCGAAGGCGTTTCCAGGCTGCCACCCCAATCGATCTTCCAGCCACTCACCGATCCGGCACGCGAGCGCCGTGTAGCCCAGCACCAGCGCGAAGGCCGCGAGGGCGAGCGCCATCGGCACGAAGAGCGCGACGAAGGGAATGCCGATGATGGTGATGGCCAGCGCGATCGACGCGACGATCAGCACGGGAATAAAGAAGATTTCTGCCGCGAAGCCGACGACCGCCGCGCGCAGGGGCTCTGCTGCCGCCGCCCGGCCGACGCGCGCGACCGGCGCGCGAGCGACGATCAGCATCAGCGCCATCAGCACCGCCAGCAAGGACACGCGGGCGAGCGTGCCGGCCAGGCTGAGCCATTCGCGGAACTCGCCGAAGCCGCCGAACGAGAACCGCGGCAACCAGGCCGTCGCGAGGCGCGACCACTCGCCGAAGGAGACGTAGTTGATGCTGCCGACCTGCCGCGCGCCGGCGTCGCGCGTCAGCTTGCCGCCGACCAGCACGATGTCGCCGCGCACGTCAGAAGACGGGCCCAGGTGAAGGTCACCACCGACCACGACGATGCCGTCGCGGACGCGTCCTTCGACGGTCAGCGAGCCGAGAATGACGACGGCGGCATCGGTCACCTCTTCGTCGCGCTCGACGCGCACGTCCTGCCCGATGGCGATGCGGGCGCCGGTCAATTTGTAGGTGCTGACGTCGGCGGGGGCTTCCGCGGGCTGAGCGAAGGCGGCAACAGGAGCGACGAGACTGGCCAGGACGAGTGTCAGCAGCGCTCTGCGCATTGAAACCTCACCTCCTGTTACCGACGAAGGTGGCGCCGACTATGTTCCCCGGAGGCACCCCATAAAGGGGTGCCCTACGGTCAAACCGAAGGGGTGCCCTACGATCAAACCGAAGGGGTGCCAGACGATCAAACCGAAGGGGTGCCCGACATCAAAATCGGCCGAGGTCGGCTGCGACTTCCAGCCGCGCGCCGGTTGCGGCCTTGACGGCCTCGAGCGTGGTGTCCTCGGCAATCTCCCGCAGCAGCAAGCCCCTGGGCGTCACGTCGATCACGGCCATCTCGGTCACGATGCGATGCACGACCTTCCTGCCCGTGAGCGGGAGCGTGCACTGCTTCAGGATTTTGTGTCCGCCGTCCTTCGTCGTGTGTTCCATCGCAATGACGACCCTTTTCGCACCGGCGACGAGATCCATGGCGCCGCCCATGCCCTTCACCATTTTTCCGGGGATCATCCAGTTGGCGAGGTTGCCCTCCTCATCGACTTCGAGCGCGCCCAGCACGGTGAGGTCGATGTGGCCGCCGCGCACCATGGCGAACGAGTCGGCGCTGCTGAAGTACGACGAGCCGGGCAGCTCGGTGACGGTCTCTTTGCCGGCGTTGATCAGGTCGGGGTCGGCTTCGCCCTCGGCCGGAAACGGCCCGACCCCGAGCATGCCGTTCTCGGAGTGAAGCGTGATCTCGATGCCGGGCGGGATGCAGTTGGCGACCAGCGTCGGCATGCCGATGCCGAGGTTGACGTAATCGCCGTCGCGCAAGTCCTGCGCGATGCGGCGGACGATGCGGTCGCGTTTATCCATTGCGCGTGGTCCGTTTCTCGATGCGCTTCACGTAAGGCGGGCCCTGCAGGATGCGCTTCACGAAGATGCCCGGGGTATGAATGCTGTCGCCTTCGAGCGCGCCCGTCTCGACGAGCTGCTCGACTTCGGCGATGGTGTGCCTGGCCGCCGTCGCCATCATCGGATTGAAATTCCGCGACGTCTTCCGGTAGACGAGATTACCGGCATGGTCGCCCCGCCACGCCTTGACGAACGCGAAGTCGGCGTGCAGCGGCGCCTCGAGAATGTAGGTGCGGCCGTTGATCTCGCGGCTCTCCTTGCCCTCGGCGATCAGCGTGCCGGCGCCGGTGGGCGTGAAGAACCCGCCGATGCCTGCGCCGGCGGCGCGCATCCGCTCCGAGAAGGTGCCCTGCGGCACGAGCTCGACCTCGATTTCCTTCTGCAGGTACTGCCGCTCGAATTCCTTGTTCTCGCCGACGTAGGTCGCGATCATCTTCTTGATCTGATGCGATCGCAGCAGGATGCCGACGCCGTAATCGTCGATGCCGGCGTTGTTGCTGATGACGGTAAGGCTCCTGGTGCCGCGCCGGTGCAGCGCCGCGATCAGGTGTTCGGGGATGCCGCAGGTCCCGAACCCGCCCATCATGATGCTGGCGCCGTCGGGAATCTGTGCCACCGCCTCGTCCGCGGTCGCCACGACTTTGTTCATCGGTAGATTATAGGAGGGACTTCGCCCGCGCGGCCTCTTCGAAGAACCGGCGCACGGCGTCGCGGTCCTCGAGCCGTTCCGCCAGCGCCGACAGATCCGCCGCGAGCGCCTTGAGCAGCGGCTTCAGCTCCTGGCTGTTGGTCGCCAGCACGCTTTCCCACATCTTGGCCTCGCTGCTGGCGAGCCGCGTGGTGTCGCGCAGTCCGTTGCCGGCCCATCTCAGGTTGTCGTCGCCGATCGCGCGCGCGACGGCGATCATCAGCGCGCTCGCCGTCAACTGTGGCAGATGGCTGACCGCCGCCATCAGGCGATCGTGCTCCTGCCCGTGATCGGATAGCGGAACCGCCTGCGCGCCGAGGGCCTCGACAAATGTCGTTGCCCGTCGCATGGCATCAGGCGCATCGGGATTGATCAGGAACCAGGGCCGTCCGTCGAACAGGTCGGCCCGTGCCGCTTCGGGCCCGGAGGTCGTGCCGCCGGCCATCGGATGCCCTCCCACAAACTGCGGAATCCGCGCAGCCGCAGCCGCACTCATGATCGACTGCTTCGTGCTGCCGGTGTCGAGGACCAGCGTTTGCGGCGAGATGACCGGCGCAAGCATTGGCAGCATGCCGATGATGGCGTCGACCGGTGCCGCCAGCACGACCACCAGCGCCTCGCCGATGCGATCGAGCGAGTCGCCGCGATCGATGGTGCGGACCTCGATGCCCGGCCAGCGCCGCTTCGCCGCGAGTGCGACCGACATCCCGATCAGCCCCGGCCCGACGATTGCGAGACGCCCCATCGTGTCTGGCATTTAGCTCTTGGGTGTTCGGCGCACAGTACGCACCTTTCGCACAGTACGCACCTTTCGCACTGTACGCACCTTTCGCACTGTACGCACTGTACGCACTTTGCTATCTGGCCCAGCCTCTGCGCGCGACGGGTTCGAGACAGATGCTGCGGCCGATCGCCGGCGCGATGATGCGCAGCTCCGCCATCAGTCGATCGAACTGCGACGGGAACATCGACTGCGCGCCGTCGCTCAGGGCGTGGTCGGGATCGTTGTGCACTTCGATGATCAGGCCGTCGGCGCCGGCCGCGACCGCCGCGCGCGCCATCGGCGCCACCTTGTCGCGCCGACCCATGCCGTGGCTCGGGTCGACGAAGATCGGCAGGTGCGACAGCTCCTTGACGATCGGAATCGCTGACAGATCGAGGGTGTTGCGGGTGAAGGTTTCAAAGGTACGGATGCCGCGCTCGCACAGGATCACGTCGGTGTTGCCGCCCGACAGGATGTACTCCGCCGACAGCAACCACTCTTCCATCGTCGCAGCGATGCCGCGCTTGAGCAGGATCGGCTTGCGAGTGTGCCCGAGCTCGCGGAGCAACGTGAAGTTCTGCATGTTGCGGGCGCCGACCTGGTAGATGTCGGCGTACTTGCCAATCACTTCGA
>JANOZI010000355.1:0-1870 GCA_031429375.1 Acidobacteriota bacterium
CGGCGACCCGGAGGGCGGAACGAGGCGGCCGTCAGCACCAATCGGGGCTTGCGGCGAATATGCCTGGGCGAGGATCTCGTCGGTGAACACCAACGATTCGCTGACGGTCGCTGCGCCCCAGTCTCCAAGCGTACCCACTGGCAGTCCCACATACGCGGCGCCGTCGAACCGGCTCACGGCGTGTCCAAACGCGCGATAGTCTCCCGGAATCGCGCGCGCTGGCGCCCAGCCGTCGAACGCGGTGCGGCAGGCATCGCGGATGGCCACTGCGGCGTCGCGCTGGTCGCGCATCACCGTTTCCACATCTTCCGGACGCGTTTCCACGACCGTCGTCCGCTGCCGCGGTTCGAAGACCGTCGTGTACGCGGTTCGATCGTGAATGTACACAGCCCCGGCCGGCACGGCATAACCGATGCGCGTGTGCGTCGTCAGGATGCTCGCCTCATCGCCGACGACGCCGCCCGTCACGGTCCGGCGAGGTACGGCCACCGTCGTCTGCCACGGCGACCTCCCCAAGTCATCGGGCTCGCCGGAGAAGGAGAACTGCGTCATCGGGTCGTCACCGCGTTCCCACTGCGTCGTACGCTGCGCCACCTCGTGGGTCAGGAAGATGTGCGGCCTTCCGGGCTCAGCCTCGAGCGGTGCATCGACTTCAGTGATTCCGTAGGCGTGTTCGATGACCGTGAAGGGTCGGTTCTGCAGCGGCGATCCGTCGAGGGTGTAGAGCTCTGTCCGGAGCGAGCTTCCGCGCAGCGCTCGCAGCGCATCGCGCTTGATGGCGCGCCGGGCACGGGTCGTCAACGGCGCATACGTCGTGTCGATTCCGCGCAGAAACGCGCTGATCGTCGCCGCGTGAGTCAGGAGCGTCGGATCGCCCTGCCAGTAGTCCTTCGACCAATCGAGTTCTGCCCACTCTCCCATCTCTTCGCCGACCGGACCGTGGTGGAACCAGCTCTTCGTGAGCGTCGGCGGCGACCACCTGTGCGCGCGGTCGCGATCACCCGCAAAGGTCTGCGTATCGAGCGACTCGACCATGCCAAAGCCGCGAAATTCGCGCTCGGCGCCATCCCAGTATCCGTGGTGGTAGTGATATTCGGTTGTAAACCTGCCCTTCGACAGTTCGTCGAGCATCTCGACGCGCGACACGACCTGAACGGGAAACGGCAATGGCGTGCGCCACCGCGTCGCCGGCTTCGTCGCGTCTTTGAGATAGAAGTCCGTCGAGGAGGCGTACGTAACTCTTGTCTCCGCGCCCATGTTGTTGCGGAGAACGGTCAGACAGTACGGCTTCGTGCCAGCGGTCAGATCCAGAAACCAATAGTGATTCTGACGAGAGCGTGTTGCGTCTTGCGTCCAGAGGATGCCACTCACGCCGCTGCCCAAGATGTCGACCAGACGGACGGCGTCGATGTCGGACAGCGGAGGTGTCCCCTCGATCGTCATGCCCGCGCTCCAGTCGTTCCCACCCTGGTTGATCCAGAGCGTGATCTGTCGATCGTCCAGGTAGATCACGTCGGCGCAACCATCGCCGTCCACGTCGCCGATCAGAATGCGTTTGGGGTCGTAGCCAAGTGGAAAGCGCGGCGAATGGCGCATGTGCCGGCGCCTTCCCCAGTTTCCGTAGCCGAGATTCGGCCAGTAGTCGACGTTGCCGTCGTGGACCAGGACGATGTCCTGCAGGCCGTCGCCGGTGAGATCGGCGACTCTCACCCGCGGATCGGAGAAGTTGACGTTGGGAAATTCGGCGAGGTCTGATTTTCTTTCCACCCATCGGCTTTCGCGCCAGCCGTGGTGCGGATCGTTGAAGTAACACTCGAGACGCGTGCTCGACCTGAGCACATCGGTCACACCGTCGCCGGTGAGATCGAGC
>JANOZI010000356.1:0-1834 GCA_031429375.1 Acidobacteriota bacterium
CCGGTGACCGCAGCGGTGCCGCGATTCAACACGCCTGCCGTGACACCGACGCGCTCGGGCTGCCCGGACGCGCGGATCCGCTGCAAGGCCACGGGCGTCAACGCCAGGTTGGCGCCGGTGGCTTTCTCAATCGGCACGGTGGTGAGCGTCGCACCGCCCGGCAATCGCAACGTGTCGTCGGGTTGCCAGCCGGCGCGTTGGAAATCCGAGACCAGAATGACTTCCTTCCGCGGCAAGAGCGACTCCGCAAGCAGGCTGCCGGCGAGCTTGAGCGCGGGCCCGAATTTGGTCGAACCTGCGCCGGGCGACGCGGCGTTAATCGCCGCGGCCGCGCGCGACGGGTCGGGCGTCAATCGCAGGACCACCTCCGCGCCGTCGGCGAACAGCACGACCGAAATGCGATCGGACGGGGTCGTGCTTGCAAGCGCCAGCACCGCCGCCTGCTGCGCCCGCTGCCAAGTGTCGCCGTAACCCATGCTGTAAGAGCGGTCCAGCAGGACCACGATGTCGCGCGCGCCGCCCGCTGCGGCGGCCAGTTCCGCGCCGCGCAGGAACGGCCGCGCAAACGCCGCGACGATCATCGCGAGTGCGGCCAGGCGCAGCATCAACAACAGCCAGTCGCGAATGCGGCGCTTCTGCACCGATTCGTACGGGATCTTCCTGAGGAACATCAGCGACGGAAACGGCACGACCGACTTCCGCTCGCGCTGGGTCAGGTGAATGAGCACCGGCACCGCGAGGGCGCCGAGCGCGACCAGGAACAGGGGCGTGAGAAACGACATCGTGCCTTACCGCCGGCCGGCGAATCGCTCGCGCATGGACAGGAAGCGGAACAGCGCGAAGTCGAGCGGCATGTCGGTGTTGATCAGCACGTAGTCCATCTGCTGTTCCGTCGCGCGCTTTGCGAGCGTCTCGGTATGTTCGGTGATCAGCTTGCGGTACTGCTCGGCCAGCTTGTCGGGAATGATCGGAATCTGGTCGCCGCTTTCCAGGTCTTCGAAGCTCGACGGCTCGACAAAGCCGAAGTCGAGCTCGCGCGGATCGAGCACGTGAAACATCACGACGTCGTTGCCGCGGAAGCGGATCGGACCCAGGCCCTCGAAGATCTCGTCGGGCTCGGCATAGAAATCGGAGATCACGACGATGATGCCGCGGCGCCCGAAGTGTTCCGCGAGCTTGCGCAGGGGCGGGCCGATTTGTCCCGGGCGGGTGGCGGCGGCGCGATCCAGCGTGTGCAGCACCACGTCGAGGTGCTTCGCCGATGGCGGCACGTGCTGGACGATGTCGTGGTCGAAGGTGACGAGGCCGACCCGGTCGCGCTGCTGGTTGGCCATGTAGGTCAGGCAGCCCGCCAGGAACTTGGCGTAATCGAGCTTCGAGATTTTCGCGCCGAAGCTCATCGACTTCGAGACGTCGAGCAGCACCGAGAAGTTGGCGTTGGAGTCGGCCTCGAATTCCTTGATGTAGTATTTGTCGGTGCGCGCGTAGACGCGCCAATCCACGCGCCGGATGTCGTCACCCGCGACGTAGCCGCGGTGCTCGGCAAAGTCCACCGACGCGCCAAAGAACGGCGAGCGGTGGGTGCCGTTGATCAGGCCATCGACCACCGTCTTGGCGACCATCTCCAGGTTGCCGATGCGCGCCAGGACCACGGGGTCCACGAAGCGCGCGCCGGGAATGGGCTGGTGTACGGACATCTGTTCTCCCGGGCGGAACTAACGTTCCGCCCTCCTGGCTCTGTCTACCAACTCGCCTGACCTGCCCAACCGGCCCTACATACCCGACTTCGGCGACGGCACGGCTTCGAGCAGGCGGTCGATCAGCACGTCGCTCG
>JANOZI010000357.1:0-5528 GCA_031429375.1 Acidobacteriota bacterium
GTTTTCCGCGAATGCGCGACATCACGGTCGCCGGGTGACGCGCCACACGGTCGTGCCAGCCGGGGTGGTCGCGGTCCCTTCAATCACGTTGCCCATCACCCTGCCGGTGTACGCCAGGCCGCCGGCGACGAACGAGATCACGTCGCCCTGGATCTTGCCCTGCGCGAGTTGAGCGATCGCATCGCCTCCCTTGAGGGTGCCGGTGATGACCTGGTAGCGCTGTTCCAGCACGAGCGAGCCGCCCGGCCATTCCCAATTGCCCCCGGCTTTGGCCGGCACGATCCATAACAACGCCTCGCACCAGCTCTCGCAATCCGCGTCGGGGCTCACGACGGCGCGCAGGTCGGGCTCCCAGCCGTCGATGCCGAACGTGTTGGCCACGATACGCG
The DNA here is from genome assembly GCA_031429375.1 of Acidobacteriota bacterium. Lineage (GTDB taxonomy): Bacteria > Acidobacteriota > Vicinamibacteria > Vicinamibacterales > UBA2999 > 12-FULL-67-14b. The sequence continues at coordinate 390 of JANOZI010000357.1, forward strand.
AGCCCGGTGCGAGGTCGAGAAACTTCGGCGCAAGCCGGTTCATGTTGACCGGCAGCAGGAACAACGCCATCACGGTGGCCTTCGAGATGTCGGCCTCGTACATGTCGGCCTCGACGAACCTGGCCTTGTCGGCGACACCCGCTTCGACGGCCCGGCGGCGCGACAGCGCCACCATGTCGGGGTTGAATTCCACGCCAAGTGCATTGGCGCCCAGCTTTGCTGCCGCGATGATGTTGCGCCCGTCGCCCGAGCCGAGGTCCATCACGAAGTCGTCCCTGGTGACCTTCGCAACCTTCATCATCAAGTCAACGAGGGCCGGCGAGGTTGGCACCCAGACGACGTCCTTGCCCGCCTGCCCGCTGACCGGCTCGAACGGCCTGGTTGCCTGCTGTGCGGATGCAGGGCCGGAAACGACCACGATCAACGCCGCCAGAATAAGTGTACGCATAGGCAGGCTCGCAGAAGTAGGGCACCCTTTATGGGGTGCCTATGGGGTGCCTCGGGCGACTTTCTCCAACTCCGTCATCGGCGCCATGGCGCCGTGCAGCGGCACGATGCGATCGACCCGGAGTTTTCGCTTCTGGATGTTCTCGAACAGGTTGGCGGCGTAGGGATTGACGGCTGATCCGGGGCTGAAGGCGTCGACTTCGACGAGCACGCGGTCGCGCGGAATGTAGGCCATCAGCATCGTGTCGGAATGCGGATTGCCCTCGACGTGATACAGCATCACGGTCATGGTGTGATCCTTGTACTCGCGCTCGGCGTCAACGGTCTCGACCACGAGCCGCTGTTCCTTCCTGGCCAACGCATCGGGTTGCAGCGTGTGCGGCCGCCTCGCCATCGCCTCGACCCAGGCGCGGTTGCCGCTCTGCGTGATCACCGTCAGGCCCTCTGCGATCGCCGCGCGCAGCCCCGCCGTGTGATCGAAATGATGGTGGGTGGTCACCAGCTGCTGCAGCGGCTTGCCCGGCACGGTTTGCTTCGCCCTGGCAAACACCGCGAGCGCGCGCGCCTCGCTCTGCGGCGCGTCGATCAGCATCAGGTGATCGCTGAACTCGATGAGGACGCTGTGATGCGACTGCCCGGCGAGCAACCACACGCCCTTGCCGATTGGCTCGGCGGTGACGTTCGGCGCAGCCGGCGCCGGGGCGGGCCCGCTCGCCGACGCGGGCGCCGCCAGGTCACCGACCTCCGCGTCTGCCGTCTGCTTGGTCGCGTGAATTTCCCAGGTCGTGAAGTCGTCGACCTTGCCGGTGAACTGCGCCGGCAGCTTGAGCCCGCTCACATCCTGATACTCGCCGAACGTGGTCGTCATGACGACGTCACCGAGGTTGGCGTGGTACGACTTCGACGAGATCGACAACGGCACGCCCGCGGCGTCGATGCTCATGGTCACCGTTGCGCCGCCCGTCGTCGTGATGTCGCCCTGCCGCACGGTGCCGACCTGTCGGACGTTGCCGACCGTCGCTTTCTGATCGATGGCGGCACGCACGAGCGCCAGCGGATGGTGATGCAGGTCGGCGCGCCGATCCAGTTCCGCCTGTGTCCCGAGCCGCGTGGCCGCGCCGGCCGCGTTGACGTTGTACGCGACCTGGTCATCGAGGCCCAGGATCTGTTTCTGCGGCTGCGGGCCCTGGAAGTACGCAAACTTCGGCGTGCGCGTTTGCTCGACCCGCTGGCGGCGATTGGCGAGGTCGATCTGCCGCGTGTAACCCGTCACGGCGAATTGCTGCGTCGCCGCGTCGGGCTTCATGTCCTGCCCGAGGTTGTAATTGGTCCCTTCCCCTTCGATGGTCAGGGTCTTGACGGCCTGGATGCGGTTGCGGCCGCCCAGGGCCGCCGCGGCGTCGTCGAGGAATTGCTGTTCCGGGGAGGGTCTCGCGCAGCCGGTGACGGCGAGGGCCGCAACCAGTGCGGCTGACAGATAACGATGGGTCATGGTCTCATCCCTGGCGCGAAGACCAAGCAGTTGGATCGCGCCGCCTTGTCACGAATGCGCCCCAGTATACGGCGGCGTGCCGCCGCTCCGGCGGGCACAATTACCTTTTTACCCAGCGGAACTATGAGCGACAATGGCGCGTCAGTTTACCAAGCTATAGATCGACGTTCCCGAACGGTCTGCTGCTCGACCGGACCGTTCCTGTTTTCACGACGGAGGAAGGCATGACGATTGTTCGGCGGATTCTATTGCTCTCGTGCACGGCATTGCTGCTGGGCGTCCCACTGGCCCAGGCGCAGACGACCGGATCGATTACGGGGAGCGTGACCGACGCGAGTGGCGCGATCCTGCCGGGCGTCACCATCACGCTGTCCGGCGACCGCCTGATTGGAGGCCCCCAGTCACAAGTCAGCGACACGACCGGCACGTACCGGTTCGATCGCCTGGTCCCGGGTTCCTACCACGTCAAGTTCGAGCTGCAAGGCTTTCGCACCGTCGAACGTCCTGACGTGCGCATCAGCGCGGCATTCGTCGCGACCATCAACGGCAAGATGGAGGTCGGTGCGGTGAGCGAGACGATCACCGTGACTGGTGAATCGCCGACGGTCGACGTCCGCTCCAACGTGCAGCAGACGGTAATGAACCAGGAGATCCTCGAAGGCATTCCGACCGGGCGCGACCCGTGGTCGCTCGCCAAGCTGATCCCCGGCGTGCAGGTCGCCACCTATGACGTCGGCGGCACGCAGTCGATGCAGCAGAGCAGCATGTCGGCGCACGGCTCCAATACCGCGGACGTGAGCTACAACATCGACGGCGCCACGGTGAACTGGCCGGGCGGCGGCGGCGGCGCGACGATGATCTACTACGACCAGGGGATGTTCGAAGAGGTCAATTACATGACCTCGGCGATTCCGGCCGAGCAGCTGGTGGGCGGGGTCGCGATCAACATGGTGACCAAGGACGGCGGCAACGCGTGGCGCGGCAACGCGCGCTACAACTTCTCGAACGACTCACTGCAGTCCGAGAATTGGACCGACACCGTGGATCACGTCAGGAGCATCAATCCGGCGGCGACCTTCCTCGGCAACCCGACGAAGAAGACCTACGACTTCAACCTCTCCGGCGGCGGGGCGCTGGTTCAGAACAGGGTCTGGGTCAACGGCACCGTCCGCAGGTGGATCGTCAACAAGCTGGTCAACGCCAGGAACTCGGACGGCAGCCAGGCGCTCGACGACAACACGCTGAAGAATTACTCGGGCAAGGTCGTCGCGCAGCTGACGACCAACAACAAGATCACTGCCGGCTACTTCTGGAACGACAAGATCCGCGGCCATCGCCGTGACAGCACGACGCAGATCATTCCCGACATCGCCTCAGTCGTGCAGACCAACCCGGTGCAGACCACGCAGGCGAAATACGCCGGCATTCGCGGACCGGTGGTGTTCGAGTCGAACTTCAGCGTCATGGACGGCCAGACCAATTACACCTACCAGCCTGATACCGCAGCTGACGCGATTCGTTACGTCGACAACGTCACTGGTGAGGTGCGCCACGCCTCGACGCGCGAAGAGCATCAGCCGAACGCGCGGCACCAGTTCGACAACGTGATGAGCTTCGGCAAGACCGGCCTGGGCGGCGAGCACTTGTTCAAGGCCGGCGTGCAGTGGGCCCGTCTCTACTACTCGTCGGATTATTCGGTGCTTGGCGATCATTACGTTGAGTACAACTCGGGGGTGCCGACGCAGGTGCGTCAGTTCAACACGCCGGTGGTCTCGGAGAACATCGCGCGCGTCATGGGGTTCTTCGTGCAGGATTCATGGTCGATGAATCGCCTGACGCTGAACGTCGGCGCCCGCTGGGATAAGTATGTCGGCGAGGTTCCCGACCAGGTGCGGCCCGGTAATCGCTTCATTGCCGCCGCGACGTTCCCAGGCAAGGAGGCGATCAATCACAGCCGGGGTGTGTGGCGTCTTGGCGCGGCCTACGATCTGACCGGTGCGGGCCGTACGGCCCTCAAGGCCAGCTACAGCCGCTACGCGCTGCAGGTCGGCGTCGACCGCGTCACGGCCGTCAACGCGGTGTCGAACGGCAACCGGACGTGCCCCTGGACGGACCCGAATGGCGACGGCCGTTTCACCGACAATGAATACAATCCGGCACAGTGCTCGGCGTTCAGCGGCGGCGCGACGACCACCTACGCGCCCGGCATCCGCTGGCCGTATTCCGATGAGATCACGGCCGGCGTCGAAACGCAGCTGGCCGGTGCCGTGCGCGTTGGGGCCATGTTCTATTACCGCACCAATAAGGATCAATTCGGCGACCGCAACAACGCCGTGCCGACCAGCGTCTACACGCAGCACACGGTGACGATTCCGAACGGCCCCGGCGGAGGTCCCGGTAACACCAACCTGCAGTCCAGAACGGTGCAAGTGTGGAACATCCCGGCCAACCTCGCGAGCGCCGACCAGACGATTCGCGGAAACGATCCGTACCTCGACACCGAATACCAGGGCGTGGAGTTCACGGCGACCAAGCGCTTCTCCTCGCGCTGGCAGATGCAGGCCGGCCTCACCATCGGCCGCAACGAAGGGGGGCTGAACACCGCTGGCGGATCGGGTCAGAACACCAACGATCTCAACGATCCGAACAACACCGTGTTTCCGCGCGGAATCATTGGGAACGACTCGGAGCGCGCATTCCGCATCTCCGGCAGCTACCGCCTGCCCGGCGACGTCACGCTGGCCGGGTCAATGCTCGCTAACAACGGTTACCCGTATGTTTCGACGTTCTCGCTGACACGGGCACAGGCCGCGGCCCAGGGTGTTACTCTCACGCGCGCCACCCAGTCGATTACGTTGAGCGAGCGCGGTGAGGAGCGCCTTCCAGACGTCACGATGATCGATTTGCGACTGTCGCGCTCGTTCCGCTTCGGGTCGCGGAGCTTCCAGCCGACCTTCGATTTCTTCAACGTGATGAACACGGACACTCGCGACAACCAGAACTCGGCCGTTGGCGCGAACTACCGGCTGCCGACCTCGATCCTGGCGCCGCGCATCATCCGCGTCGGGTTCAGCTTCAACTTCTAACGGACAGTCACGGTTGTCAGTTCAGAGTTCAGAGTTCAGAGTTCAGAACGGGCGCGACACCATCGGGTGTCGCGCCGTTTATTAAGACCGGACCCCCGAATCATGAAATGGTTT
>JANOZI010000358.1:0-1795 GCA_031429375.1 Acidobacteriota bacterium
CTGCGAAACCCGTGGCCGTGGGCGGGTGCGCGTGCACCACCGCGCGCGCGTCGGGCCGGTTGCGATACACCTCGAGGTGCATCTTGATCTCGGATGACGGATCGCGATCGCCGGCGATCTTCCGGCCGTCGTAATCGGTGATGACCATCATGTCGGCGGTCATGAAACCCTTCGACACGTTCTTCGGCGTCGTTATCAGCCGGCGGTCGTCGAGGCGGACGCTGATGTTGCCGTCGTTCGACGCCACATAGCCGCGCTCCCAGAGGCGGCGGCCCACCTCGACGATGTCGGCGCGGAGCTGGTCTTCAGCGTTCATCGCGGCACGTACGCATCGCGGCACTGATCGCTGCAAAAGTACACCGGCCCGCCGCCGCCGGCCTGCATGATCGCCTTGCCGGGCACGACATAGGTGCCGCACACCGGGCACGGCAGCATCTTCACGCCGGCCTGCATCCCGCCGCTGGGGCTGCTGCGGCCGCCCGGCGCGCCTGCCCCAGTGGCGCCGCTGACGACGCCCTCGATGAACCGCCAGAAGACGCGCGCGATCACCCAGAACAAGGCGAAGATCAGCAGCGCGCGCATGATCACGGCTTGGCGCCTCCGCCGGTGTTCGGGTGCGCGTTCTTCAACCCCTCCAGGCCCTTCTTCGCGGCCTGGCCTTCCGGCGAGTTGGGCGCCAGCTGCGCCACCCGTTCCCACGCTTGCGCGGCGCCGGCCAGATCCTGCTTGCCGAACGCCCGTACGATGCCGACGTTCAAGAGCGTCTTGATGTGGTTGGGATCGTTCTTCAGCGACCGATCGAACTGCGCCAGCGCGCGATCGGGCTGGTTGGTGTAGTAATAGGCCACGCCGAGATCGGTCGACACGTTGGTGTCTTTCGAGTTGAGCGCGATCGCCTGTTCGTACCACGCGATCGACTGCGGATATTGTTCCGCGTCGAAGAACAGGTTGCCCAACTGGACGCGCGACTCGATGTCGCTCGGGTTCTGTTTGGCCGCGGCCTCGAGCGCTTGCACCCGGGCGGGATCGATCGGCGGGGGCTGCGGCGCCGTTTGCGCGGGCGGAGCCGCCGCGGTCTGCGCCTGCGGGGCCGTAATGCGGGCGCTACCCGCCTGCTGGCTGCCGAGCACCCAGCCGATGATCAGGCCAAACAACGACCCGGCAATGCCAAAGACTATCGCGTCCGCTCTCATGGGGAATGCTCAGGATAGCAAATCGCACGCCGCCAGATACTCTTTCACGACTCGCCCGAGCCCGACGAAGATCGCCCGGCTGATCAACGCGTGCCCGATCGACACCTCATCCAGGTGCGGCAGTTCATGGAACATCGTCAGGTTGCGAAGATCGAGATCGTGACCGGCGTTCACGCCGACGCCGAGATCAAACGCCAGGGTTGCCGCGGCGGCATACTGGCCGTAGCTGGCCGCGGCGGCGGCCGGTCCGCGATCGAACGCCTTCGCAAACGGCTCCGTATACAGCTCGACGCGATCGGCGCCCATCGCCTTCGCCCACTTGATCGCCGCCGGCTCGGGATCCACGAACAGCGCCACGCGCACGCCAGCGGTCTTCAACGCGCCGATGATCCCGCCGAGTACATCGCGTGGCGTATCCGCCGGCCAGCCGGCCTGGCTGGTGATCTCTCCCGGCAGCACCGGCACCAGCGTGCACTGGTCGGGCTTGACCGCGAGCACGAGATCCAGGAACCCGGGCCGCGGATCGCCTTCGATGTTGTATTCGACGCGCCCTCGCAGCGGCGCCAGTTCCGCCGCGATCGCGTAGACGTCTGCGGTGGTGA
>JANOZI010000359.1:0-7620 GCA_031429375.1 Acidobacteriota bacterium
CGAACAGTATCGCGGCAACCTCGAGCGCTCGGCGGTCGAACTGGCCAAGGACTGGCGCACCGATCGCGCGCTGCGCCGCCTCGAAGCCATGCTCATCGTCGCCGATCGCAAGGCGATGTTCCTGTTGTCGGGCACCGGCGATCTGATCGAGCCCGACGAAGGCATCATCGGGATCGGATCGGGCGGCGTCTATGCGCAGGCTGCGGCCCAGGCGCTCGCGCGCAACACCTCGCTCAACCCGCGTGAGATCGCCGAAACGGCCATGCAGATCGCGTCGGAGATTTGCGTGTTCACGAACGGAAATATCACGGTAGAAGAACTCTGACAGTTCAGAGTTCAGAGTTCAGAGTTCAGAGTTAAGAACGATCATGTCGATCTCGTTGCCGGAACGGACCTCCACCTCGATCGATTCGCTGACGCCGCGCGAAATCGTGGCCGAGCTCGATAAGTACGTGGTCGGCCAGGCCAAAGCCAAGCGCGCGGTGGCGATCGCGCTGCGCAATCGCCTGCGCCGGCAGAAGCTGCCGGCGGAGCTGGCCGAAGACGTGGCACCCAAGAACATCCTGATGATCGGGCCGACCGGCGTCGGCAAGACCGAGATTGCGCGCCGGCTGGCGCGGCTCGCGCAGTCGCCCTTCATCAAGGTGGAAGCCTCGAAGTTCACCGAGGTCGGCTACGTTGGCCGCGATGTCGAGTCGATGGTGCGCGACCTGGTCGAGCTCGCCGTCAACATGGTGCGCGACGAGCGGATCAAGGACGTGCACGCCAAGGCAGAGATCAACGCCGAAGAGCGGCTACTCGACCTGCTGTTGCCGCCGCGGCCGGCCGCGCCGGACGAAGACCCCGGCCGGATTCGCGATGAAATGCACGGCACCCGCCAGCGCATGCGCGAGCAACTGCGCGACGGCCGCCTCGACGATCGCATCGTGGAAATCGACGTACAGGAAAAGTCCTACCCGTCGATCGAGCTCATCACCGGCTCCTCGATGGAGGAAGTCGGCGTCAACCTGCGCGACATGATGCCCGGCCTGTTCCAGGGGCGGTCGAAGCGCCGCCGGGTGGCCGTGAGCGAAGCCCGCCAGCGACTGGTGCAGGAAGAGGAACATAAACTGATCGACATGGAATCGGTCGCCGACGCGGCGGTCGAGCGCGTCGAGCAGGCCGGCATCATCTTCGTCGACGAGATCGACAAGATCGCGGGCCGCGAGGGTAGCCACGGTCCCGAGGTCAGCCGCGAGGGCGTGCAGCGCGACATCCTGCCGATCGTCGAAGGCACCACGGTCAACACCAAGCACGGCATGGTGCGCACCGACCACATCCTGTTCATCGCCGCCGGCGCCTTCCACGTGTCGAAGCCGTCGGATCTGATTCCCGAGCTGCAGGGCCGTTTCCCGATCCGCGTCGAGCTCGAACCGCTCGGCCAGGCGGAGTTCGTGCGGATTCTCACCGAACCGAAGAGCGCTCTCATCAAGCAGTACATTGCGCTGCTGGCCACCGAAGGCGTCGACCTGTCATTTACCGAGGACGGCGTCGCCGCCATCGCGGAGTTTGCGACCATCGTCAACGAGCGGACCGAGAACATCGGCGCCAGGCGCCTCCACACCGTGATGGAGCGCCTGCTCGACGAGGTGTCGTTCGAGGCCCCGACGCTCGAGGACAAGACGGTGAGGATCGATGCGACGTACGTGCGCCGCATGCTCGCCGACATCGTCAAGAACGAAGACCTCAGCCGCTACATCCTGTGACCCCTTCGACTCGCATCCCCGCGGCCGTACCGCGTCGATCCTCGCTCAGGACATGCCATTCGACTCGCGTCGCCACGGCAACGCCGCGCCGACGCTCGCTCAGGGCAGGATTTCTGGCACCCCTCCTCGTCATAGGGGTAAGCGTGGCCTGCGGGAAGAAAGGCCCGCCGCTGGCGCCGTTCCAGCGGGTGCCGGCGGCGGTGACCGCGGTGACCGCGCTCCGGGTGGGCGACGACGTCTACCTGTCGTTTACCGTGCCGAAGGCCAACGTCGACGGCCAGGAGCCGGCCGACATCGAATCGGTCGAAGTCTACGGCGTGACGGCGGCACACGCGCCCGAGACAAAAGAGCAGCGTGAGATGGCGACGCTGATTGCGACGGTACCGGTGCGGCCGATCCTTCCAGAAGTGCCGGCGGAGAAAGACGGCACGCCGTTGCCCCTGCCGCCCGGCGTCGATCGAGGCGCGGTCGCGGTGGTCCAGGAAGCGCTCACCCCGGAAACCAACGTCGCGGTCGAACTACCTCCGAAGAAAGGCGCGATCGTCGTCACGCCGCCAGAGGATATCGAGCGGCCTGTCCAGATTCTCGTGGCGCCCCCGCCAACCGAGCTGCCGCGCCGCTACTACTTCGTGATCGGCGTCAGCCCGCGCGGACGCATGGCGACGCCGTCAACGCCGACGTCGATTCCGCTCGAGCCCGCCAGCGCGGCGCCGGGCGCTCCGCAAGTGACGTATACCGAGTCGGACATGACGATCACGTGGGAGCCGCCGCCGGGTGCGCGGTCGGCGACGGTCGAGCCTCCTCTGCCCGTCATCGCGAAACCCCTCGTGCCTCCGGCGGCAATCGCGACGGCCGTGGCGCCGCCTTCGCTCCCTCCCACCGCTGGAGCTACGGCGGGCCAGGTTGCGAACGCATCGCCGGGCAATGTCACTCCGCCCGCGCCGCCGGTACTCGCGCCGCTGCTGGCCAAGTCGCTCGGCTTCAACTCCGTTGCGACGACGTATCACGTCTTCGAGGTGCCGACCACGGCGGCGCCCGACGCGTTGCCGGGCGCGTCGCCGGAGCTCAAGGTTCCCGTGGCACTCACGCCCCAACCGCTCGCCGTCACGACGATGGTGCTCAAGGGTGTCGGGCTCGGCACGGAGCGGTGCTTCTACGTGCGGCCGGTCGACACCGTGTTCGGCGTGGTGGTGCAGGGGCCGGCGTCGCCGATTACCTGCGTGACCCCGCGCGACACGTTCCCGCCCGCCGCGCCCAAGCAGCTGGCGGCGATCGGCAGCGCCGGCGTGATCAACTTGATCTGGGAGCCGAACGTCGAGGCGGACCTCGCCGGCTACATCGTGTTGCGCGGCGAAGCGCCGGGTGAGAAACTGCAACCGCTCACGAAGGAGCCGATCACCGCGACGATTTACCGCGACACGGACCTCAAGCCCGGCGTCCGCTACGTGTACGCGGTGGTGGCCGTCGACAAGGCCGAACCGCCGAATGTCAGCGCGCAGTCGAATCGGGCGGAAGAGACGGCCAGACAGTGAGAGTTAAGAGTTAAGAGTTAAGAGTTAAGAGTTAAGAGTTAAGAGTTCAGAGTTCAGAGTTCAGAATTATATGGATCGCATTTATCGAGTGAAGCAGGGCATGGGCGGGCGGTATGCCGTCGAGCGTGGCGGAAAGTTTTTCTGGCTGCGCGGCGACGTGTTCGGCGACTACGAGCCGGGCGACGAGATTCCGGCGGACCCGCCCCTGAAGTTTCTCGCCCCCGTCGCGCCGTCGATCGTCGTGTGCATCGGCCTCAACTACAAGGACCATGCGGCGGAGATGAAGAAGAAGCTGCCCGAAGAGCCGCTCGTGTTTCTCAAGCCCGCCACGACCGTGATCGGGCCCGACGAAGCGATTCGCATACCGTCGTGGGCCGGCCGCATCGAGCATGAAGCGGAAATGGCCGTGGTGATCGGCCGCCGCACCGCCAACGTCAAGGCCGATCGCGCCATGGACCACGTGCTTGGCATCACGTGCCTCAACGACGTGACCGCGCGCGAGCTGCAGGCCAGGGACGTTCAATATTCGCGCGCCAAAGGCTTCGACACCTTTGCGCCGATCGGGCCGTGCGTTGCCGTCGGACTCGATCCGTCGGAGCTCGAGATCGAAGGCTGGGTCAACGCCGAGCGCCGTCATCACTCCAACACCCGAGAGCTGATCTTCCCGGTGCCGTATTTGATCGAGCACGTGTCGCGCTTCATGACGCTCAACCCGGGCGACGTGATCACGACCGGGACGCCGTCCGGCGTCGGGCCGCTGGTGCCGGGCGATCGCATGATGGTGAAGCTGCAGGGCGTGGGCACGCTTGGCAACCCGGTGGTTGCCGGATGAACCCGATCGACCGCCTCACCGAGCGCGAACGGCTCGCCGAAGCCGGCGGCGGCGAAGCGCGCCTGAAGAAGCAGCACGAGCAGGGCAAGCTGACGGCGCGCGAGCGCATCACGCAGCTCTTCGATCCGGAGACCTTCGAGGAAGTCGACAAGCTCGTCACGCACCGCTGCGTCGACTTCGGAATGGAACACCAGATCATTCCCGGCGACGGCGTGGTGTCGGGCCACGGCCGCATCCACGGCCGCGTCGCTTACGCGTTCGCGCAGGACTTCACCGTGTTCGGCGGCTCGCTGTCAGAGACCAATGCCGCCAAGATCTGCAAGGTGATGGACATGGCGGTGCGCAACGGCGCGCCGATCATCGGCTTGAACGATTCGGGCGGCGCCCGGATCCAGGAAGGCGTGGTCTCGCTCGGCGGCTACTCCGACATCTTCCTTCGCAACACGCTCGCGTCGGGCGTCGTGCCGCAGATTTCCGCGATCATGGGCCCGTGCGCGGGCGGCGCCGTGTATTCGCCGGCCATCACCGACTTTATCGTGATGGTGAAGCACACGAGCTACATGTTCGTGACCGGCCCCGACGTGATCAAGACGGTGACGCACGAAGACGTCACCAAGGAAGACCTCGGCGGCGCGATGACGCACAACGAGAAGAGCGGCGTCGCGCACTTTGCCGTCGAAGACGACGCCGAATGCCTCGCGCTCATCCGCGAGCTGCTGTCGTTCATGCCCGGCAACAACCTGGACGACCCGCCGCGCCGGCCGACCGACGACCCGGCCGACCGCGAAGACGATGCGCTCGACACGCTGGTGCCGGCGGCGCCGAACCAGCCCTACGACATGCTGGACCTGATCCACACCATCGCAGACGAGGGCTATTTTCTCGAGGTGCACCAGCACTACGCCAAGAACATCCTCGTCGGGTTTGCCCGGCTGGGCGGCCGCCCCGTCGGCATCGTCGCCAACCAGCCGGCGTACCTGGCCGGCACGCTCGACATCAACGCCGCGGTGAAGGGCGCGCGCTTCGTGCGCTTCTGCGATGCCTTCAACATCCCGCTGATTACGTTCGAGGACGTGCCGGGCTTTCTGCCGGGGACGGTCCAGGAGTACGGCGGCATCATCCGGCACGGCGCCAAGCTGTTGTATGCCTTCGCGGAAGCGACCGTGCCGAAGATCACCGTGATCACCCGCAAGGCCTACGGCGGCGCGTACTGCGTGATGTCGAGCAAGCACATTCGCACCGATTTCAACTATGCGTGGCCCAGCGCCGAGATCGCCGTGATGGGCGCCGAGGGGGCGGTCAACATCCTCTACAAGCGCGACATCGAGAAGGCGGCCGACCCCGCGGCGAGCCGCGCCCAGAGGATCGCCGAGTTCCGCGAGCGGTTCGCCAGCCCGTACGTCGCCGCCGAGCGCGGCTATATCGACGAAGTCATCCGGCCCCGCCATACCCGCGAGAAGCTGGTGCAGGCCCTCGCCACACTCGACCACAAACGCGACAAGAATCCGCCGAAGAAGCATGGCAACATTCCGCTCTAGCGTCGTCGTCTTCCTCGTGGTGGTCGCGCTGGCGTGCACGAAGACGCCAGGGCAGTCGGATGTGACGGCGGCGCCCGCTGCTGCAGGTTCCGCGGCGGCCCAGGGCCCCGGGGTGATCGATCCCATCACCCCCGGACGCGATTCGGTTGGTCCCGCGCCCAAGCGCTTCGAATGGACCGCGATCAAAGGCGTGGATCGCTACGAGATCGAGGTGCTGACCGACATCGACATGGAAGTCTTCAGCCACGACGACGTCCGCGGCACTATCTTGCCTATGCCGGAGGGGGTCACCTTGACGCCTGGCACCTATTTCTGGCGGGTTGGCGCGGTTCGAGACGGTCGCCTTGTAGGCGATTCGGGCCGCACGGCCTTCGTCGTAAGAGAGCCTTAGACGCGCTTTTCCTGCGCAAATCTGAGAAAACACACGGCTCACCTTGACTACAAGGACAGCTCTCTGTAATATTTCATACGACTTTATAGGACAATTTGTTATAGTAGAGCTAGCCCGATTGAGAGCAATTCGGGACTGGTTGCCCCTCCGCAGGGCGGGGCTGAAGCCGCCAAAAATATGACCTTAGCGTCCCTCCGTTTGTCCGGCCGCCTGCGACACGTGTGTGTCGCGACGATGACTGTTGCCTTGCTGGCGGCCGTGAGAGTGGACGGCCAGTGGGGTGTCTTCAGCCAGACGTTCGACGGAGAGCTGTGGGGCGTTCGCTACGAGCTGACCCCCGGCGGGGACGCGTCGACGAATGGCATTGCCTACGTGAACGGAACGGCGTACGTCACCGACCCCAGCAACGGCGGTGTCATCGTTTACGCTGCCACCGGGACCATCGTCCAGATGCCCGATGCGGACTGGAACCACACTGCGGACGAATTGTCGCCCGCGTACCAGCTGGTCCCCAACGAAATTGCCGCCGCAATGGTGATGGTCGATGGCATCGCCACCAGCGCGATCCTCGTCTCTGATCTGGAAGCCAATCGGGTCATGGCATTTGCCGTGGCTGACGGCCGCCACCTGTTCACGATGCTGCTCGACAACCCGGACAGCACCGAGACGGCGTTGCTCATCAATGGCATGGCCATGGGCCCCGGCGCGACGTTCGCGCTCACGACTGCGGCACCCTCGCTGACGCTTCAGGGGTCGTTCGCAGCAGGGTGGACCAACGTCTTTCGCACCAACGGCGCTGTGCTCGCATACAAAGGCCAGGATTTCTCGTACGACAGCGTCAACGCGCATTTCAGCGCCACCCCCGCCGCCATCCTCGTCGGCACCGAAGGCGACGCCCTTGCGCGCCGTGCGAATGAACCCTACGGTGTGGTGTTCGACGCGGTGGGCAACCTGTACATGAACGACACGGTGACCGAGCGCATCAACGTCTACGATGCGAACTTCGGCCACCGGTTCACGTTTGGCACGCCGGATGCGGATCTCACAACGACGGAGTTCAACCAGCCGTTCGGGATGATGTTCTGGCCGGACTCCCAGGACGGCCGCCTGTTCGTCACCGACGCGCTCAACAACCGCGTGGAAGTCTATCGCCCGGATTTCGCAAACAATACGCTCGACTACCTGTTCACCATTCCGCTGAGAGACGACACCCTGCCGTTCTCTGTTGCCGTCGATACGTCGACCGGCACGGTCGCGGTCGCTGATTCGTCCAAGGCGCGGGTGTGGGTGCTCCACACAGTGGACCTCGCGGTGTTTGATTTACAGGTGCTCGACTCCGCGGGCGTCCCCACGGACAGCGTGTGCGGCGGGGATTCGTATCAGGTCCGGTTCAGCCTGACGGTGCCCGAGGGCCACAAGCCTGCCGAGAACGTCGTGCCGCAACTGTTCATCGACGGCGTGCTTGAGTCGCAGGTGCCGGTGCCGTCGGACTTCTATCCGCCCACGTCGCTGCGGCCGGGCCGGGTGGCGACCTACACGTATGCGCTCACCGCGCCCGCCGGGTCGGTCGCCGACCTCGCGT
>JANOZI010000360.1:0-1977 GCA_031429375.1 Acidobacteriota bacterium
GGGCCCCGTGCTCCAGTCGGGCATCTCGGTGGATCAGTTGATCGCCAATCGGATCGGCCACGAGACATTGCAGCCCAGCATCGTGCTGGCGTGCGAACAGCCGATGACGGGTTACCACGAGACCAACTTCTCGCTGGCGTACAGCTCGCATATCTCGTGGCAGAACGCCGAGTCGCCGGTGCCGAACGAGGTCTACCCGGCGCTGGCCTTCGACACGCTCTTCGAGAATCGCGGCAGCCTTCGCAACCTCAGCATCCTCGACCGCGTTCGCGACGATGCCCAGAGCCTGAGCCGCCGCATCAGCTCCACCGATCAACAGAAGCTCGATGAATACCTGACGAGCGTTCGCGAAGTGGAGCAGCGCATCGAAGGGATGCGCAAGAGCCAGGACAAGGCAGAAGACCTCGCCAAGCTGAAGAATCGTCCGGCGCTCTCGATGGCGCGGCCGGCGAACGGCTTACCCGAAGACTTCCGCGAGCACACGCGGCTGATGTGCGACCTGATCGCGCTGGCGTTCCAGACCGACAAGACGCGCATCGCCTCGTTGCTGCTGGCGCGCGACCTGTCGGCGCTCTACTACCCGTTCCTCGACGTCAAGGACGGCCACCACGCCGCCTCGCACAACAATCTGTCCGACGGGTACGAACGCATCACGCGCTTCCACCTGAGCCAGCTGGCCTACCTCGCGACGAAGCTCGACGCGATGCCCGAAGGCGATGGCACGGTGCTCGACAACTCCTGCCTGATGTTCCTGTCCAACCTGTGGCAGGGCCGGCTGCACACCAGCAACCGGCTGCCCGTGGTGCTCGCGGGCGGGCTCGGTGGCACGCTCGAAACCGGACGATCGCTCGACTACTTCAACGCCGGCGACGACAATCGCAAGATCTGCAGTCTGTATCTCGGGATCATGGACCGCATGGGCATCCCGCTCGATCGGTTCGGCGACGCCGACACGCGCCTGGCGAATTTCTAACGACGGGCTCATGAGCATCACGCGATTGTGCTTGATGGTTCTGATCGCTGGCATCGCCGCTGCCGGACCGGCCCTCGCCTCCGGTCAAGGCGTCGCACCCGCTCAACCCGCGGCGCAGACTCCTGTCGCTCGGCCGCCCGCGCCGGTTCGCGATCCGCGCACGCCGGGATACGTCACCGCCACCGACGCGACCGAGCTCGCCGACGGCGCGGTGCCTCCGGTCACGGCAAACGGGAATTTCATCCTTGGCCCGACGCATGCGCCTGCGAACGAAACCACGGTGCAAGCGGGGGTGCCGCAGGGGACCGTTCACACGTTCACGATCAATTCGACCGACAGCAGGATCTATCCGGGCATTGCTCGCGCCGAGGGAACTCGCGCGGTGGTCGACCCAACGGATCCAGCCAAGCGCATCGTGAACAGCGGTCCGGCTCCGTATAAACGGACCGTCGCCGTGTACGTGCCGCAGCAATACGTTCCCGGCACCGTTGCCCCCTTCATCGTCGGGGCCGACGGGCCCGATCAACTGCTGTTCACGACCCTGGACAACCTGATCGCGCAGAAGCGCGTGCCCGTCATGCTCGCGATCTCGATCGGCAACGGCAGTGGCGACGCGCAAGGGAGCCAGCGCGGCCTCGAGTACGACACGATGTCTGGCCTCTACGCGCAGTTTGTCGAATCCGAAGTGCTGCCGCTGGTCGAGAAGCAATACAACGTCAGGCTGACGAAAGATCCGAATGCCCGTGTCACGATGGGCTGCAGCTCGGGCGGTTCCGCCGCGTTAGCGATGGCGTGGTATCGCACCGATTTGTACCGGCGCGTGCTGACCTACTCCGGCACCTACGTCAATCAGCAGTGGCCCTACAACCCTGAGACGCCAGGCGGGGCGTGGGAATTTCACAAGGCCCTGATCCCGAACAGCCCAGCGAAACCGATCCGCCTGTGGCTTGAGGTCAGCGACCGCGACAACTTCAGCGAGAGCGACGGCATGCACGATTGGGTTC
>JANOZI010000361.1:0-1822 GCA_031429375.1 Acidobacteriota bacterium
GAGGCAGAGGGTGGTTGGGGCGACGTGCTGGCGCCAAGCGCGGTGCCGTTCGCTGACCACTACCCGATGCCGCGCGCCATGTCGCTTCACGACATCGAGTCCGTGACGGCTGCCTTTGTGGCGGCGGCGGGGCGGGCGAGCGCCGCCGGCTTTCGCGTGATCGAAATCCACGCCGCTCATGGCTACCTGCTCCACGAATTCCTGTCGCCGCTGAGCAATCAGCGCGACGATGCGTACGGCGGATCGTTTGAGAATCGGACCCGCCTGCTGCGGGAGGTGGTGACGCGCGTGCGCAGCGTGTGGCCCGAGCGGGCGCCGCTGTTCGTTCGCATTTCCGCCACCGACTGGCTCGCCGGCGGTTGGGACGTCGACGAATCGGTGGCGCTGGCCCGCGAGCTCAAACCGCTTGGCGTTGATCTGATCGACTGCTCGTCGGGCGGCAATGTGGCGCGCGCCACCATTCCGATCGGTCCGGGGTATCAAACATCATTCGCGGAACGGGTCCGGCGGGACGCCGGCATCCTCACCGGCGCGGTTGGCATGATCACGTCGCCCACGCAGGCCGAGCACATTGTTTTCAGCGGGCAGGCGGACGCCGTGCTGATCGCGCGCGAGCTGCTGCGCGATCCTTATTTCCCGATGCGGGCGGCGCGCGAGCTGTCACAGGAGGTTGCGTGGCCCGCCCAGTACCTTCGCGCGGGCCCACCGGGCGCGAAGCCACGCCAGCCGGTGGAAGAAAAATAACCAGGAACCAATGAAGAAAATAACCAAGAACCAAGAACCAATAACGAATGTGAGGTGTTGGTTCTTTTTAATTGGTTATTGGTTATTGACTATCTTCACTCTGCGAGAGGGCTTTCCTGTTCGGCCCTGGCGCGCTCTTCGGGCGTCAACGGCGCGCCCTTCACCACCTCGTCGTAGGCCACATTCTGGTCGGGTCGATCGTTCACTTCAGGCGGAGGTTCGTGCCCACCTCGGCTGCTCTCGCGGGTGACTGTGAGCAACTGATCGCCATCTTCCAGGTCAGCTGCGTTTGTTTTTGGGTCTGTTTTCCCGGCCATTTGACACTCCTGAGGAAGAACAGTGCAATTGCCGAGCCCGAAATTGCGCCATAACTGGCCCGTCTTAGTGGTACGGGCGTTGCAGCCATCAGGGTGGGTAAACAATGACACCGCCATTTAACAGCTCAGGCGTCTTGGGAGGGCCGGAACGACGGCACCTCGACCGTCGCACACGTGAGCGGAGCGGGCCGGAACGGCGCCAGCGAAACCGGCGGCGCCGCACGCGCACCATGTTGCTCGCCGCCGCCATGTCATCGGCTTCTGCCGCACGACCGATGATCGCCCTCTTTCCTGCCGCGAAGGTCCTGAAGCCCAATGTCGAAGTCGACACCCAGTTCGAGGTGGTGCCGGCCAAGAAAGCCTACGAAGACATTATCCAGGAAGCCGCACAGCTCTACGATATCGACGCGTCGTTGATCCGTGCCGTGATGCAGGCCGAGTCGGCGTTTCATCCCTATATCGTGTCGCGGGCCGGCGCCGAAGGGTTGATGCAGCTGATGCCCGACCTCGCCGACGAAATGGGCGTGACCGATTCGTTCGATCCGCGCGAGAACATCATGGGCGGCGCGCGTTACTTGAAGCAGTTGCTCGATATGCACAATGGCAATATTGCGTTGACGCTTGCCAGTTACAACGCCGGCCCCGGCAACGTCAGGCGCTACCGCGGCGTGCCGCCGTTCAAAGAAACGCGCACCTACGTCAAGAAGATCAAGCAGATCCTCAAGAACGACGACACCGCCGACTGACGATCACTTCGCCTT
>JANOZI010000362.1:0-13617 GCA_031429375.1 Acidobacteriota bacterium
CCACGTGCTGTTGTTGTACGTCGGCCTGCTGTCTGGTTTCCACGCGCTCGGGGAATTGGACTTCGACCAGCGATATCGTATTCCGGCGTTGCCGGCGATGGTGATACTGGCGGGCTGTTCCCTCCCAAGGCGGGTCGGTGACGGCTAGCCGCCCTCGAGTGCTCGCCATCCTGCCGGGATTTTATCCTTCGACGATCATCGGGGTCTCGAAGCCGCTGCAGCGTTTGCACATGCAGGGCGCCATTACATTGGACTTGACGCTGCAGGCCCTGGTGAACCGCGCGACGATTGCGCGCGCGGATGTCGTCGTGTTGTGCGGGGAAGCGCACCCGCGCTGCCGCCAGGTCCTCGACTGGATTCGCGAGACCGGCCGCCCACTGGTCTACGAACTGGATGACAACCGGCTGGAAATCCCGCCGGAGATCCCCGGCCTCGACTACGCGCGTGATCCCGCGCAGCGGGCGCTCGTGCTCGCCTGTATTCAGCAAGCGGATGTGGTGCGTGTCTATTCCCCGACGCTGAAGGAGTTGGTCCTCCCACACAACCCGAGAACCGAACTCGTGGATGGGCCCCTCGACTGGAGCCTGGTGCCTCCGACTGCGGCCGCCAGGCGCACGAACACGGTGCGTCTCGTGTATGCGACGAGCCGCCGGCAAGATAGCGTGAGCCTGGCCATCATTGCGCCTTTGCAGCGAGCGCTCGAGGACGCCCCGCAGGCGGAACTGACGATCTGGGGACCGTCTATCCCGGAGTTCGACGGTCATCCGCAAGTGCGCCATCGCCCCTTCATCCGGAACTACGATCGGTTCTTCGAGCGCTTCGCCCGCGCAGGTTTTGACATTGGTCTCGCGCCGCTGCCGGACGACATTTTTCATCGCGGCAAGAGCAACAACAAGTTCCGCGAGTACGCGGCGAGCGGCGTCGCCGGCATTTACTCGGACATGCCGGTCTACAACACGTGCGTCGTCCACGGCCGCACCGGACTGCTCGTGCCCAACGATCCGGAATCCTGGCGTGAGTCATTAATGCTGCTGATCGAGGATGCGACGCTGCGTGCGACGATTGCGGCGAACGCCCGTGAAGAGGCGCGGCTCCGCTACAACGAAGCGGCGAGCGGAGACGCCTGGCTGACGGCGATTCGCGGTCTTGCCAAGCGTCCGCAGGCCTTGCCGAATGGCACCAGCCCTCCACCTCCGTCGGCCCATGGGCATCTCGCCGCGACCGGACGGATCTGGGCTCACGCCATGGAGTTGGGGCGCAAGGCAGCGCACGCACTGCAGCAGGGCAACTACGGCGCGATGGGACGGCGCACGGCGGATCACGCCGTCAATCTGGCGCACCTGGCGGCCTGGGGGTTGCGTCGCCGCCGTCGCGCGGTCGGCGCCGAGTGACCAGCACGCTGGAGCCATACGCGCTCATTGCCACCGTCGCCCGGCACGACGCGACAACGACGCTGTTTTTCGATCACCTGGCGGCACGCGTGCCCCTGCGTTTTCATGAGCGAGCGATTCGCGACAGGGCCAACCCGCTCGCGACCGTGCGGTCGGAGCTCGCGGCGGCAGTTCCGCTCGCGGCGGCGACGGCGCTCGTGGTCGTTCGCGGCCTCTTCGAGTTGGGCAGCCTCGCAGCCACGGCACGACGCGCCGGCATTCCATGCTATTACTTTGTTGACGACAACTTCATGGTGCTCCGAGACGAGCCTCAGTTCATGGACGCGCCGCACGCGGCAGCGTATACGCTCGATCGGGTACGCGCCGCGCTTCGCGGTTTCTCCGGAGTGTGGTGTTCTACGGCCTCGCTGATCGATTACTTTCGTGAACACCGCTTACATGACGCGCTGCACTTGTACCCGCCAGTGGCAGGGCCGTCGGCGCCGGCGAAGAGTGGCAGCGACAGCGCCGTCATCAACGTCGCGTTCTTCGGCGGCGAGCACCGGCGCGAGCCCTTCATGCGCTACGTGTTTCCCGCGCTGTGCCGGCTCGCCGCGTCACGACCCGTTACCTTGTTTGCCGTCGGCATCGACCTCGAGGGGGTCGCTGCTGCGCCGCAGCTCACCGTGACGCCGGTGGCATACAACCGCTCTTATCCTAAAGCGTTGCGCGACCTGGCCGCGCGTGACGTCGACGTCCTGGTGCACCCGAGCAGCGACACGTTGAACAACCTTTACAAGAACCCGCACTTCCTCATCAATGCGCGCGCGCTCCGCGCCACGCCCATTTTCAGTGACGTGGCACCGTACAAGGCGCTGGCCTCCGAGGACGTGTGTGTTCTTTGCCGGAATACCGAGGACGCGTGGTTCGTGGCCCTGGATCGCGTGGCTGGCGACGCATCCTTGCGCTTGGCGTTACGCGCCAGGCTCGACACGTATTGCGAACGACATTTCGATGGATCGGCCAACGTGCGCCTGCTCGAGGGAGTCCTGAGCACTCACGCTGCGCCGACCGCGTTCGCCCGGGCCGCCCGCGTCGTGCCGATGGCCGCCGGCCTGGCCTGGGGACTCGCCCGGGAAGCTGCAGCGAGCCGCAACAGATGAAGACAGAAACGGCTCGCACCATTCACGACATCGTCCGGTCCGCGGGGCTGTGGCATATCTGGCTGCGCTTGGGCATGCAGGACGTACGGCTGAAGTTCCGCCGGTCGGCGGTCGGGGTTGGCTGGATCTTCGTGAACCTGGCGGTGCTGGTGTCGTCGATCGGGTTCATCTACACCAACCTGCTCGGCCAGAACACGCGCGAGTTCATTCCGTACTTGACGATCGGGATGATCCTCTGGGGTTACCTGACCAGCTCGATTGTCGACGGCGGCAATGCCTTCGTGAACTCCGAGGGGTATATCAAGCAGATCAGCCTGCCGATCTACGTGTACGTGTTTCGTTTTTTTGTGAGCATCAGCATGACGACGCTGATTGCGATGCTCGCGTACCTGATCGTCGCCGTCATCTACGCCGTGCCGCTCGGCGCGGGCACGCTGCTGGCGATTCCGGGCCTGTTGATGGTGATGCTGACCTCGCTCCTGCTCGTGACGATTTTCGCGCACTTGAACGCCCGGTTCCGCGATGTCGCGCACATGGCATCGGTCGGCATGCAGGTGTTGTTCTACGTCACGCCGGTCATTTTTCCGGCCGAGCTGTTACGCGGGCGCGCGGACCTCGCGTTCGTCGTCAATCTGAATCCGCTGTATCACCTCCTGGAAGTGGTGCGTCGGCCGTTACTCTCGAATGGTCCGGCCGATGCGCAGAGCTATCTCGCCGCCGGCATGGTCATTGTCCTTCTGACGACGGTCGCGGCCGTCGTGATCGCCACGAATCAGCGGCGCATCGTTTACGCTCTCTGAACCCCTGCGTGCCACAAATACAACTCGATCACGTCGACCTCGAATTCCGCGTCGGCGCCGAACGCCACGCCACGCTGCAGTCGGCCTTGAAGCGGGGCCTGCGGCGCCACCGGGTCGAGACGCGCACGGTCAAGGCGTTGAAGGACGTGACGCTGTCGATCCGCACCGGCGAGCGCGTCGGCTTGATCGGCCACAACGGCGCCGGCAAGAGCACGCTGTTGAAGGTGATGGCCGGCATCTACCCGCCGCAGCGCGGCGTCGTCGCCACCGAGGGCCACGTCTGTCCGCTGTTCGAGTTCGTCACCGGATTCGAGATGGAAGCGACCGGCTGGGAGAACATTCGGACGCGCGCGCTGCTGCTCGGGATGGCGCCGAAGGAGATCGATCAGAAGATCGACAGCATCGCCGCGTTTTCGAACCTCGGCGAGTTCCTCGATATTCCGGTGCGGCACTATTCGTCCGGCATGTTCGTGCGGCTGGCGTTTGCGACATCGACGGCGGTCGACCCCCAGATTCTGTTGCTGGACGAGGTGATGGCGGCTGGAGATGCCGCGTTCATCGACAGCGCGCGGCGGCGGATGAATGAGCTGATGGAGCGGGCGAGCATCGTGGTATTTGCCAGCCACAGCCTGGAGGTGCTGGGCACGTTCTGCAACCGCACGATTCTGCTCAGGCAGGGGCGGATCGTGGCGGACGGGCCGACCGCGGATGTGATTCAGCTGTATTCGACCTCTGAGCCCGCCACGCTGGGGGCTGAATAGCCATGCGTTCGATGCCGAGCCAGGCGGCAACGATAGCAGTCGAGGTCAATCCCCTCGATTCAGGTGGCGCATCGAGACGAGGGCAACGCCGTCGACATGGGTGAGCCGCTGAGAGTCGGGCACAAACAGCGCGCGCGCAATGGTGTGACGGCGATACCGTGCGGGCAGGTCGGGTGCCGCGCGGTGGGCAGTGTCGAGGGCGTGGCGACGCACATCGCCGGACGTCAGCTTGGCCTCGCCGAGAAGCAGCCGCTTGCCGGCCAGGTCTTCCGCGATGATGTCCCACTCGGGAGCGCTACCCTGCCACCAGCGTCCGCCGGGCCGCCAATCCCCCGGCTCGCCGAGCAGCGGGTGGGCCATCAACGGAAGACGGTGCCGGCAGATTTCCTCCCATGCCTCTCCGACGAGCCCGCTCCAGTAGCGGTCGAGGAGCCTCAGCCGGCGGCTCGCCGTGCCACTCACCAGTTCTCCCCGATGCGGCGCCACGACCCGAAACCAGACCCGCGTGAACGGATCCGCAATCCGGTACAGGCTGCGACGGCTGGCCCTCGGCGACTCGCCAAACGGGACGTCTCGGGCGGCCAGGCCGAGTTCGATCAGGCGATCGAGCGGACGCGACAACGA
Organism: Acidobacteriota bacterium; assembly: GCA_031429375.1. Taxonomy (GTDB): domain Bacteria; phylum Acidobacteriota; class Vicinamibacteria; order Vicinamibacterales; family UBA2999; genus 12-FULL-67-14b. The sequence continues at coordinate 4,719 of JANOZI010000362.1, forward strand.
GGTCGCCGGCCGACCGAGCCGCCCGGCGATCTCCGACACGCGATGCGCGCCGGCGCCGATGGCATCGAGCACGGGCCGCACCTCGAGCGCGGAGGGGATCTCCTCGAGCAGCAGGCGATCGGGCTCCCGGTGCAAGGGCCCTCGCGGATCCAGGACGAGGTGATCGAGCGCGCCTCGGGTATCGGCCTTCCACCCGGCCGCCAGTTCCCAGTAGCGGGGCACGCCGCCCCACGCCGTGTAGAACTCCAGGACGCCCCGGGGCCCAACCCGCCCGACGGCCTCGGTGACATGCGACAGGTCGAGTGGCGGCACCTCGAACAACTCGTGCGCCCGTCCGTACAGAGGAGCGTCGCGCCCGAGTACGAGGCCTTGCATCATGCGTTGGCTGGAGCCGGCCACGGCGACCACCAGTCCGGCGCCGCGCGCGTCGTGGTCGATCCAGCCCTGCAGCACCGACGGCAGTTCGGGCGACGACGCCACCGCGTACGGCAGCTCGTCGAACACGATCGGCCCGCGCCAGGCTGCCGCGCGGGCATCAACGGCGAGACGCGCCAGCAGGCTGCGCCAGTCCCGGTATTCGACGTCGGCAAAGCCGGGGAACCGGACCGCGAGGGCCTCCGCCAGGTAGCGCCGCTGCACGTCGGCGGCAGACTGGTCGGCGACGGCATAGACGCCGCCCTGCCGCCCGCACCACTCCACGAGCAAACGCGTCTTGCCGATCCGGCGGCGGCCGAACACCACGGCCAGGCCCCCGCCCGGGCGGTTTGCCAGCGCCTCCAAACGGACCAGTTCGCCGGTTCGGTTCAGAAACTTCATCATTATTCAAGTCAGCATAATGCAGACAAGCATAAGAATCAAACCGATCATCATTGAAGCGGCGGCGACGCGCGCGTTTCAGATGCCAGTGTGTTCGCTGTGAGAGAGGACCCGCGCAGCGTCATCGGGCGGACGCTCTCGGGCGATGTCCTCGAGATCGGTCCGGGTCACGATCCGTTTCCCGTCGCTCCAGGCGCGCGCGTCCGCTATGCCGACCGTTCGGTGACAGGAGGCCGCGACGATAACTGGCCGGAGCTGGCCGGCTTCCCCCGTGGTCCCCAGGCCGACTTCAGCATCGATCTCGACGTCGACGGGCTTCCCGCCATCCCCAGCGGCTCCCTGGATGCCGTGATCGCCTGTCATGTGATCGAGCACCTCACCAATCCCATTGCGGCCCTGCGTGAGTTCGAGCGCGTACTTCGGCCTCGGGGACGCCTGGTGCTCGTGGTGCCGGACCGGACGGTCACGTTCGATTCCGTCCGGCAACCCACGCCGCTGGCGCAGGTGCTGGCCAAGTTCCATCAGCGAGCGACGCGGCTCGCCGACGAGGAGATCAGGGAGTTCTGCCGCGCGATCTATTACCAACCGTCGATGCATCCGGCCGTCGTTCGGGAGTGGTACAACCCACGGCGGCTTGACGCCGAACGATTCGAATTGCACCGCCGGCGAAGCATTCACGTCCATTGCTGGTCTCCGGAGGAGTTCGCCGCGTTGGTCGCCGGGCTTCTCGCCGATGGCCTGGTCTCCTGGAAGCTCGCTGACCTTTACCTGCCCGGAGACCCGAGACAGATTGAGTTTGGTCTCGTGCTCGAACGGGCGGCGTCAACCGGACCGGCCGCGAGCAGCCAGTTCGTTCGAGATTGGACCAGCGCGGTGCTCGCCACTCCGGGCTGCGACCTCAAGCGGATTGCGATGTTCGACAGTGCGCTGCACCGGGACCTTGCGGGTGATGATCGGATCGCTGCCGCGGCCGCTCTCGCCGATGCTGCGATGCCGACACTCTCCAAATGGGGATCCTGATTCACGCTCGCATGGAGTTGTCCGCATCACGACAGGCCCGCTCGGCACGGGCTGATTCACGGCGCGACGGTCAGACAGTCGCCGGTCGCGGCGTTCGCGTTCTGCTGACGTATCCAACGCTAGTGTTTCGTTTCATAAAGAAGTGTCCACGTTAACCACGGAGGACAGAGAGAACACAGAGGAGTCTTTCAACAGTAAATCCACGCTTCGCGGGAATCTTGTATTTCGCCAAACGTCTCCGTGTCCTCGGTGTTCTCCGTGGTTAACGTACGTAGACGAGTTTTTCAGCAGCCTGCTATAGAGCTCACTTCCGCAGGCCCACGACCGCGAACGCGGGTCCAGCCTGATGATCGCGCTGCTCGAACGCCGTCTCGATCTGCTGGAACCCGAAGTGGCGGAGCGCGCCGATGATCTCGCTGCGCGTGAGCCAGTTGGTGTACGTCGTGCCGCCTCCGCAGAATTTCTCGTTTTGCAGAAGATGCAGGTACTCGTGACGGTACAAGGTGTGCTTGAACCCGTGCGACTCCGTCTCGGTGGCCGAGGGGAAGCGCGCCGAGCCTACCGCGCCGCACACCTCGGGGTCGAAATAATGGGTCCACAAGTACACCCTATCGGCCGTGCGACTGATCAGATCGATCAGATGGACCGGGTCGCGCATGTGGTAGAGCACGCCAGAGGCGATGACGATGTCGTAGCGCGGCTGCTGTTCTTCCAGATACGCGATGAAGTCGCCGCAGAGAAAGCGCGTGCGGGGAGTGTTCAGCATCTCTTTCACGACGAGACACTTCAGAAACGCACGGATGTTCGCCTCGACACCGGTGACCGACGCCGCGCCCATGTTGGCCATCATCCAGCTGTGGCCGCCCTCGAGCGGGCCGAGCTCCAGTACGGTCTTGTCCCGGAAAGTGCCCAACTGCTCGGCTGCCCACTCGAGTCGATTGTCGGCGAAGAGCGGAACGGGGCCCGCTTCGAGATCGCTGAAAGGCGGGGGCAGTACCGAGGCCCACTCACCCTTGAAGATGTCCAGCGTGCGTTGGGGACTGGGGGCCGTCTGGACATACCAGTCGAGGATGCTCGTCACTCCAGGCGCTGGAGGCTTCCGAGGGATGATCGATCGAACCAGTCGTTCGAGCCGGCGAAGTGGGCGCATCGTGCGCGGGACTATATCAGACCATGTATTGCTGAACCTGCCACGCGGTTCATTACACCACGCACCTCGCCCTACAATGCCGTACCGATGGGACTATTGGAGATGCTGAACCGGCTTCGCAGCGCGTCCCGCCGGGCTTTCGGGCACACCCCTACATGGTCCACGGCAAGGCCGGCGACGATCTTCGCAACGCGTCGACCAGTTGCTGGCCGGCGACGACGAGTTCATCTACGTGCTCAAGAAAGCAGAGTAAGGGACGAAGAAATAGAAGATTCTTTGTCGCCGGGCATCGCGGCCCTGTGGGTTCTGCCATTGGCCGCAGGCTGGGGCTTCCAGTGCAGGAAGGATCGATGGTGTACAACCGGTTACGAGCCAACGTGTACCGCCTGGTGGCCCACGAGATCAATACGATCGTGAAATTCGCCGACACCGTGCAGTACTGGTGTGCGGCTCCTAGAGCACACGACCTGCTCTTCGCGTTGATCGAGCATTCATCCCGCACGTTCTGCGGTGGTGCTCCAGGGCACATCGAGCCGCCGCTGCGGCAGGGACAGGCACAGACAGACGTGGCCTTGTATGTCCTCAACGGGACGTTGAACAGCCATCTGGATATTCAACAGCTCCTGATGGATGTGCGCGGGGCACTCAGGCGCCAGGATCGCGTGGTCGCCGTCCTGTACAACCCGTACCTGCGTTTTCTGTACGCCGCCCTGGATGCTGCCGGGTTCCGCCAGGGCCCACCGGCGTCGACGTTCGTCACCGGAACAGATCTCCGACACCTGGCCAAGATCTCCGGTTACGACCTGGTCCGCGCCCGGCGTGTTGGTGCGTTTCCTTTCACCCTGTTTGGTCTTGGCCGGTATTGTGATCGACTGCTTCGCCTCATTCCCGGCGTTCGCAACCTGAGCCTTGCGTACGTGGCGGTCTTGCGCCCGATCATTCCCTGTTCCTCGAAGCCGTCGCTCAGTATCGTCGTTCCTGCCCGCAACGAACGGGACAACATCGCGCACGCCCTTGCGCGTCTGCCGATTGATGGGGGGTACGAGATTGAAGTCATCTTCGTCGAGGGTCATTCGACCGATGGAACATGGGAAGAGATCCAGCGCGTTGTCGCCGCCGGCCGGAGGCCGCTCCGGATTCGAGCCCTCAAGCAGCAGTCCGTGGGAAAGGCGGACGCTGTGCGTCTCGGGTTGAGCAGCGCGACGCACGACCTTCTGACGATCCTCGATGCCGATTTGACCATGCCCCCGGAACTGTTGGGGCGGTTCCATGACGCCTTTTGCGCGGGTCATGCAGACTTCATCAACGGCAATCGGCTCGTGTACCCCATGGAAGGGGAGGCGATGCGCTTTCTGAATCGCCTGGGCAACGTCTTCTTTGCCAAAGCGCTCTCGTATGTGCTGGAGGTCCGGGTCGGAGATTCCCTGTGCGGCACGAAGTTGTTCACTCGAGGCGACTATGCCCGCTTCGTGAAATGGCGCGACCATTTTGGCGTCTTCGATCCTTTTGGTGACTTCGAGCTTTTGTTTCCCGCGGCCATCCTGGGTCTGGGAGTCGTCGACATCCCCATTGCCTACCGCGACCGCACGTACGGGAGCACCAATATCCGCCGGTTTCGCGACGGCCTGACGCTGCTCAGGATGGTGGCGGTCGGTTTCGTGAAAGTGAAGTCCAGGTAACTGTCTGGGCATGCGTGTCCCGGCGATTCTCAGGCTTGCAGAGGCACCCGACCGTGACGATCTGGACTGTCCCTCCACCGTCGCTGTCCACCACCGGATCATCCGGTCGAAGCCCTTTCTCGAGTCTGTGTATCGATCGTTCTATCGCGAACTGGTCCGCAACCTGCCTGCTCCGCGAACGGGCCTGATCGTCGAGATTGGCAGCGGGGCTGGCTTCTTCACCGACATACTCCCGAACGTCGTAACCTCCGACGTCATGCCGATCGATAACATCGATGTGTGTTTCTCGGGACATGCCATGCCGTTGCATGACGGCGCCGTGGACGCGTTCGTGCTGGTCAATGTTTTTCATCACATTCCCGATACGCTGGCGTTTCTGCGTGAGGCCAGCCGCTGTCTGGTCCCGGGCGGGCGCCTGGTCATGGTCGAACCGGCGAACACGCCATGGTCGCGTTTCGTCTTCCGGACGTTTCATCACGAAGCGTTCGATCCACAAGCGGGCTGGGGGTTGTCGACGTCCGGGCCGCTGTCGTCGGCCAATGGCGCGTTGCCGTGGATTGTCTTCGAGCGCGACCGGCACGAACGTCTCGTGCGGGACTGTCCGTCCCTTCGCGTGGCGTCGATCGCACGCCATTCACCTTTTCGTTATCTGATCAGCGGCGGCTTGACACTCAGACAACTGGCGCCCTCTTCGTGTTTTCCCGTGTGCACGTTTCTCGAGTCGGCGTTAACACCGTTCATGCGTGTGCTTGGGATGTTCATGACGATCACCGTGGAGCGTGTCTGATGGTAGCGCCTAGTCGTTCTGACGCCGTGGTCGATCGGAGACGATACCCGGTCTGGTGCGTGGCGATCCTGGCGGTGCTCGGGCTGGTCGTCATCGGCGCTCACATGCAGCTCACTTCTGGCGTGCCCTATTACTTCGGCTGGGATTCTTCCGTCATATACGGCAGGGACGCACTGCTCATAGTCGACGGGGAACTGCCAGAGCACATCCTGCACCCCAATTTCGGCAACCTGTTGGTGCATCGGTTCACGCTGCCTCTGGGTCACGCCTTCGGGTTCATTTCCGCCGACTCCATGAGCAAGGTGATGAGCGGGCTGAATCCGTACCTGCCCTTCGCGGAGGCGATTGCGTTCCTGATCCGGCAGAGTCTCTGGGTCAACATGCTGTCGGTGCTATGCCTCTGGGTTGGGGTGCGGCGGCTGTTCGCGTCGTGCCCCCTGCCTTGGCGTTGTGCGTACGACGTTCTGTTGTTGGCCCTGTGCGGGTTTCTGCCCGGGTTGGCGACAATGGCGCCGCTGATCCGCTCTGAAACCTACGGCTTCCTGTTTATGAGCGTCGCGGTGACCTGCGTGGTATACGCGGCGTTCTCGGCCGCTCACGCGAGAGCGGCGGTGCTGGCAGGGTTGGCGGGCTGCTTCGCCGGCCTTGGGTATTTTTCGAAGGTTACCTTGGTTGGATATGTCGCGGCGCTTCCTGTGTTCTATCTCCTGGTGAGGTGGACCGTCGAGCGCAATGGCAATCATCACATGACGGGCAGGGCCACACCGGCACGCCTGCTCGTCGCCGTTGGCGTTGTGGTGTCGCTGGGCCTGACTGCGGCGGTGGGCGCTTCGGTCGTGTATTTCGCCGAGCTTCCCCGGGTTGCCACCTGGGGGCCTCCCGCATACTACTTCTCCGGCGGCTATGCATCGTTTCACCCGTTCTACTTCGTCATCGTCTGCTTGCTGTCCCTGATTGGATACCTGGGTTGGTTCGGCCGCCGAGGGTCAGGTACCACAACATATGTTCGCGTGCAGCTGTTGGCCATGTACTCTTTCATGTTCTTTGCCGCGCTGCTCACACACTATCTGCTGTACACGAAACCGAAGGTTGCGACGTTCCACTTGCTGCACACGGTTCGAAACAGCCTGTGGCAGATATTCGGGACACCCGCAACGCATATCGCAGCGACTCTGCCCTTCCCCGTGGAGTCGTTCTTCATCTTGTCGTACCTGGCGGTTCTCTCCCTGCTCGCTGCGCGCGTGATGGGGTGGAACGTGATTCGTGCGCGCGATCTGATTGTGACCGGAGCGCTCGTCGGTGTCATCGTGCTGTATGGGAAGTTCGTCGCCCGGCCAGTTGATATCCACGACGGAATGTTCCGGCCCGGCATCGCGTTGCTGCTCCTGGTGCTCGTGGTGCGCCAGATCATCGTGTATGCCTCGCCCGCGCTGAAGACGTGTTCGTTGACCTTCGGAGTCGTCTGCTTCGCTGCTTTACTCTGGTTGTTCGCGGGCATGTGGATGCGCCAGGAACGCGACTACTTCTATGCGAGCGGTTACATGTACGAGGTGGATCAATGGATGGGTATCAGCTATGGACAGGAGCGCGGTTCACGATATGTCGAGCAGATGCGTGCGCGGTATGCCCGGGCCGGGCAGTGGCCGGCAGCATTTGATTTCGCCGCTCAGGAGTTGTCCACGTTCCCGCTCCTGCTGCGACAGACATTCATTGGTCAGCGCATCGACTTGCTCGCGACCAGCCAGATCGTGGTCGGAAATCCTGCCTGGAAGTATGCTCCTCATTTGCGGTTCAAGAGCTATCCGGCCGACGCAGAAGCTGCTGTGACCATCGACGCCAGTTACCTGGACAGAGGCCTGATGTCGGCCGTGACAGGTGTCAGGCCGAGGCCCGACTTCAATCTGTACGCACTGGTGACCCAGGAACGTCTGGCGTCATGGCTACAGGCCCTTGGATCCGCCGCGGTCGACACCGATAAGACCGTGGTTCTCGGCGGCGCGCGCCGCGACGCGCCGTCGGGGGGCAGCGGTGATGACGTCGTTAGCCTTCATGCGATTCTGATCCGGCAGAGCAGCACACTTCCGCCGGTTGAGCAACGGGGGCGGCACCTGTTCGTTATGTCACGCAGGCCATGAGGGTCTGTTGGCGATCGGCTGCGCGTCCCGGCTGTCCCGATCAACAACGTGTCGACATAGATGACCGTCCATTCGACCGACGATCCAGGACCGGCGCGACCGGGCCGGATGCGTCAAGCGGACCCGCTCGTCGACGGACTCGAGCGCGATTCGACAGTGCACTGCACCGAGACCTTGCGGTTCATGATCGGACCGATGCCGCAGCCGCACTCGCCGACGCTGCGATGCCGACATTCTCCAAATCGCGATCCTGATTCCGCCTGCCTGCGCGCCACCACACTCGAATTACAATGCCGTATACCGATGGGACTATTGGAGATGCTGAACCGGCTTCGCAGCGCGTCCCGCCGGGCTTTCGGGCACACGCCTACACCGACTGCAAGCGAAGCCGCCGGCTTCAAGCCGCATCGGCGACGATTTCAGCGTTACCTGGTGGGCCGCGGCATCGAGATCGGTGCGCTCCACAATCCGATGCCGGTCGACACCACCCGTGCGACCGTGCGCCACGTCGACCGCGTGCCGCTGGAGGGACAGCGCGAGCACTATCCGGAATTAATCGATGTCCCGCTGGTGCCGCCGGACATCATCGCCGATGCCGACCGGTTGACGATGGTGGAGGACAACAGCGAAGACTTCCTCATCGCCAATCACCTGATGGAGCATGTGCCCGATCCGATTGGCGCGCTGAAGGAATGGCACCGCGTGCTGAAGCCGGGCGGCATTCTGTTTCTCGCGTTGCCTGACATGCGGTTTACGTTCGACAAAGATCGGCCCAGGACGGCGCTGGCGCATCTCATTGCCGATCACGCCGATCGCGGGAGCGCCAGCCGCCTGGCGCATTACGAGGAATATTCGCGGCTGGTCCACGGCAAGGCCGGCGACGATCTTCGCAACGACGTCGACCAGTTGCTGGCCAGGCAGTATTCCATTCACTTTCACGTGTGGGTGAAGGAAGACATCGACGAACTGCTTGGCTATTTGCGGGATCGCGGCGGGCTGCCCTGGACGATCGTCGAACAGGTGGACACCGCCCCCGGCGACGACGAGTTCATCTACGTGCTCAAGAAAGCAGAGTAAGGGTCAGTATGCGGCGGATTCTGGTCATCACGCACGAGCCGCTTCGGCAGAACCTCTCAGGCCCCGGGATCCGCGCGCTCGAGATCGCGCGCCTGCTGGGCGAACACCACGCGGTCACGCTGGCCACGCCGTTTCCACCGGAGATCACCGACCCTCGCTGCGCGATTAGCGCTTATTCATTCGACGGGCCGCAGTCGCTGAAGGATCTGGCCGCGGGCGTGAACGTGGTGATCGT
>JANOZI010000363.1:0-2900 GCA_031429375.1 Acidobacteriota bacterium
GTTCGACGCTGCCTTCGGACGTGACGCGCCGGATGGTCGAAGACGACCTGAAGCCGCTGCTGGGCCAAATCGACGGCGTCGCCGCGGTGCAAGTGAACGGCGGCGAAGTCCGCGAGCTGCACGTCGATCTCGATCCGCGCCGGCTCGAGGCGCTGAACTTGTCGATTACGGAAGTCGCCGCGAAGCTTGCGGCCGACAACCTTGATGTGCCCGGTGGACAGGTCAGGCGCGACGGCAAGGCGGTGTCGCTGCGCACGCAGGGCCAGTACAAGTCGGCGGCCGAAATTGAAAACGTCATCCTGCGATCGGCCGGTGGCTCGACCGTCAGGGTGAAGGACGTCGGGACGGTCGTCGACGGCTACGAAGACCGGCTGTCGACGACGCGTCTCGACGGCGCCGACGCGGTGTCGTTCTCGGTGCGCAAGCAGTCAGGCGCCAACACCGTGGATGTGCAGAACAAGATCGACGCGGCGCTGGCGAAGGCCGCGCCCGGCTTCCCCGCCCTGCAAATCAAGACCGTGCATGCCGACGCGGACGGCATCAAGGAAAACGTCAACGAGGTCCGCTGGACGATCATCTTCGGCGGCATCATGGCAGTGCTGGTGATCTTTGTGTTCATGCGCGACTGGCGCTCCACCCTGATCACCGCGCTGGCGCTGCCGACCTCGGTGATCGCGACGTTCTTCTTCATGTACGTGGTGGGCTTCACCATCAACATGATGACGTTGATGGCACTGTCGCTCGTCATCGGCATCCTGATTGACGACGCGGTGGTGGTGCGCGAGAGCATCTTCCGCCACATGGAGAATGGCGAGGATCCGGTGACCGCGGCCCGTAACGGCACCTCGGAGATCGGCCTGGCCGTGATGGCCACGACGTTCACCATCCTGGCGGTGTTCCTGCCGGTGGGATTCATGACCGGCCTGGTCGGGCAGTTCTTCAAGTCGTTTGCGTTGACGATCGCCTTTGCGGTCAGCATCTCGCTGCTCGTCGCCTTCACGCTCGACCCGATGCTGTCGTCGCGCTTCGTGCGCTTCATTCCGCCGGAAGAACGCACGCGCACCCGGTTCGGCCGGTTCCTGGAGCGCTGGGGCCACTTCTACGATCGAATCGACCAGCGGTATCACCGGCTGCTCACGTGGGCGGTCGATCACCCGTGGACCATCGTGGCCACGGCGGCCGTGGTGTTTTTTGCCAGCATGTCGACGCTCGGCGTGATCGGCACCGAGTTCGTGCCGCAGGAAGACCGCGGCGAGTTCGTTGTCAACGTCGAGGTGCCGCCCGGCACGTCCTTCGAGCAGACCGTGGCGCATGTCGCGGAAGTCGAGCAGAAGGTCAAGGAGATGCCCGAGGTGCGGCAGATCTTCTCGACGGTCGGGGTCGAAGGCAACCCGCTCAAGGCGGCGCTGCGCGTGAAGGCGGGCAAGAAGCACGAGCGCGAGCGCGGCTTGCTGGCGCTCAAAGACGACATGCGGACGCGCCTCAAGGCCATTCCGCTGCTGAAGATGACGGTCGCCGACCCCGAATTCATGCAGGGTGCGCCAAGCGAGGCACCGCTGAACGTGTTCGTGCGCGGCGACGACATGGTGGCCCTGCAACGCCTGAACGCAGAGATCGTGGCGAAGGTGCGCACGGTGCCGGGCGCGGTCGACGTCGACAGCTCGCTCGAAACCGGCCAGCCCGAAATGGTGGCGAACGTCAACCGCGAGCTCGCCGCCGACCTCGGGTTCGACGTCGGGTCGGTGGCGATGCAGCTGCGCGGCATGGTGGAAGGCGTGGTGCCGACCCGGCTGCGCGAGCACGACAAGGAGTACGACATCCGGGTGCGGCTGGCGCCGGAGTTCCGCAACGACTTCGAGGCGATTGCGCTGACGCCGCTCTACGCGCAGAGCGGCGCGGTGGTGCGCGCCCGCGACATCGTGCGGTTCGAGCCCGAGGTCGGGCCGACCAGCATCGATCGCGAAGCGCGCCGCCGGCAGGCGAAGATCGGCATCGAGCTGGCCGACCGCCCGCTCGGCGACGTCACCAATGATGTGTCCAAAGTGATGGCGGGCATTCCGATGCCGCCGAACTTCGAGTGGGGCTTCGCCGGCGACGTCGAGATGATGCAGGAGTCGGCGGCGGCGATGGGCCTCGCGCTGATCCTGGCGATCGCGTTCATCTACATCGTGCTGGCGTCGCAGTTCGAGTCGTTTCTCGAGCCGTTCCTCATCATGATTTCGCTGCCGCTGGCGCTGGTCGGCGCGCTGCTGGCGATCCTGCTGACGGGGAAGAACCTCGGCATGCCGGCGATGATCGGCGTGGTGATGTTGATGGGGCTGGTGACGAAGAACGCGATCCTGCTCGTCGACCTGACCAACCAATACGTCCGCGAAGGCATGGGCGTGCGCGATGCCATCCTGAAGGCGGGGCCGATCCGGCTGCGCCCGATCATGATGACGACCGTCGCGATGATTCTCGGCATGTTGCCGTCGGCGATGGGCACCGGTGAGGGCAGCGACTTCCGCTCGCCGATCTCGATTGCCACGATCGGCGGGCTGATCACCTCCACCCTGCTCACGCTGGTGGTGGTGCCGGTGTCGTACCTGCTGCTCGCGCGCGTCGTGGAGCGGGTGAAGTCGTGGCGTACCGCACCGTCGGCGCGTCTGCCTCAAGTGGTGCGGGTCACCGGCGTGGTGCTGCTCGTCGCCATCGTCGGCTGGCTGCTGTCGGCGTCGGCGGCGTTCGCGCAGACTGCTGTGGGGACGATCCTTCAGGTTCGTCCGGGGCAAGCGGTCAGCCTGACGTTCAACCAGGCGCTGGAGCGCGCGCTGTCGGCCAACGAAGGACTGAAGGTCGCGCAAGAGCGGGTCGTCGAAACACAGGGCCGCGTGCAGGAGGCGAAGACGAGCTTTCTGCCG
>JANOZI010000364.1:0-3732 GCA_031429375.1 Acidobacteriota bacterium
GCCGTATTTATAGCAGCGATCGGGCTTGCGCTGCCGGCGGTCATCGCAAACGCTCAACCGCCGGTACCGAGCCCCCAGCGCGGCAGCCGCGCTGGGGTGGAAACGCCGGCACCGGCCTCGGGATGGACGCTGGCGCGCACCCCCGACGGGCAGCCCGACCTGCAGGGCATCTGGACCAACGCCACGATCACCCCGCTCGAGCGCCCGCGGGCGCTGGCCGGCAAGGCGGTGCTGACGGATGCCGAAGCCGCCGACCTCGAGAAACAGATCGCGCAACAGCGCGTCAAGTCAGACACGTTCGGCTCGCTCGAGTCCGGCAGCTACAACCAGTTCTGGTACGACTCGGGCACCAAAGTATTGTCGACACGGCAGACCTCGCTCGTGGTCGATCCACCGGATGGCCGCGTCCCCGTGCGCCCGACCGCCGAGGCCCGGCGCGACTACGACGCCGCGCACAACTCCGATAGCTACGAGTTCATGAGCCGGTGGGATCGGTGCATCACGCGCGGCGTCCCGGGGTCGATGTTTCCGGCCGGCTACAACAACGCGTACCAAATCGTGCAGACGCCCGGATACGTCGCGATCGCTCACGAGATGATCCACGACGTGCGCATCATCCCCATCGATGCAGACGGCAATGTGCCCACCCGACCTGTCCGCCGCAGCCTCGGCGGAGGTGGAAGCCCCGACGAAGCCGGGCCGCGGAGTCGGGGCGAAGGCGGGACTTGGATGGGCGATTCTCGTGGCCGCTGGGAGGGCGACACGCTGGTGATCGAAACCTCGAACTTCAACAACAAGGGGTGGATTTCGACCAGTGCCGCCAGTGGCCGCATCAAGGGCATTCCGCACACCGATCGGCTGAAGCTCATCGAACGGCTGACGCGCGTTGCCAGAGACACCATCCGCTATTCGGTGACGATCGAAGACCCCGAGATTTACACGAGCCCCTGGACCGTGTCGTTTCCGCTGACCGAAGATCCCGACTACCGCATTTACGAATACGCCTGCCACGAGGGGAATTACGCCCTCGAGAACATCCTGCGTGGCGCCCGCGCCGCCGACGCGGCCGCAGCGGGCACGAAGAAACCGTAGCTGCACATTTCGGCGCCCGAGTACGGGACGAACAGCGGGATCGAACAACTCCGAGACATGTAGCGACAACCCTCAGCGCTCATCATTTTAGACTACGGCCGAGAACGCGTTTCCGGTGTCTAAAGGCGCGAGGCATTCGCTCATGGCGCGACGTTCGTGGTGGCACGCCCTCTCGGTCGCCCTGACTCTCACGGTGTGTTCACCGGCCAGCTCCGCCTTTTCGCAGACGCCGGCTTCGCGGGCCGAGCCCGACGTTCCCGAGAAGCAAGGCAAGGAGCTACGCGCGTTCCCCGTGGGCGACAGGGCCCCGCGCATCGACGGCACGTTGGACGACGAGGTCTGGACGGCAGCGGCTCGGGTTGAAGACCTGGTTCAGAACGACCCCGACAACATGGCCGCTCCGAAGGAGCGCACCGTCGTCCAGGTCGCCTATGACGACCGCTTTATCTACGTGGCGGTGCGCTGCTACATGACCGACCCGTCGAAGATCACGACGGCGCTCGGCCGCCGCGATACCAATCCTCGCAGCGACATGATCCGCATCACCTTCGATCCCCGGCACGATCACCTCACGGCGTATACCTTCGACGTCAATCCCAGCGGCGTGCAGGGCGACATGACCTGGTTCGACGACACCAGGTCCAGCACCGATTACGACGCGGTGTGGGAAGTGCAAACGCAGATCACCGGCGAGGGTTGGACGGCGGAGTATCGCATTCCGTTCTCACAAATGCGCTTCAGCCTCGAGCCCGGCCGGGAAACCGTCTGGGGCTTCAACATCCGCCGCGACATCGTCGGCACCGCGGAGGTCGATCGCTGGGTGGCGACGCCTCGTGGCGTGAACGGGTTCGTGTCGCGGTTCGGCCATCTGACGTTCCCGACGCCTCCCGCGCCGCCCCGCCGGCTCGAGTTTCAGCCGTTCGTGCTCGGCCGGCAGGAACACACGGCCGGCGCCGGTTTCGACCACGGGTTGTCGGGCGGTGTGGACATGCGGATGGGTCTCGGCACGTCCGCGACCTTGTCGGCGACGGTGAATCCCGATTTCGGCCAGGTCGAACAGGACCCGGCCGTCCTGAACCTGTCGGTGTTCGAGACCTTCTTTCCGGAGAAGCGCCCCTTCTTCATCGAAGACAGCCGGACCTTCGTGCCGCCGTATTTTCAGATGACGACGTTCCATTCGCGGCGGATTGGGCAGCGTCCCGGACGGTTGGCGCTCCGGGCCGGCGACACCCTGATCCACAAACCGGAGCAGACTACGATCCTCGGCGCGACGAAGGTGACCGGCAAGGCGTCGGGCTGGACCTATGGCGGCCTTACCGCGCTGACCGATCGCGAATACGCGACGGTCGATGCCACGACGGTGGATGGCGCCGGGCGTGAACAGGTGGCGCGCACCGAGCGTTTGATCGAGCCGTACACCTCGTTCAACGTCGGTCGAGTGCAGCGCGACGTCTTCGGCGGCTCGAATATCGGCGCCATCGCCACGGCGGTCGTTCGCGAGAAAGACCTCGATGCGTACACGGGCGGCGTGGACTATACGCTGCGCTGGAACAAGAACAAATACAACTGGAACGGGCACTGGGTTGGCACGCACGCGCCGATCGGCGGTGTCGTGAAGAGCGGTTTTGGCGGCGTGACCAACTTCAACTACGAGGGCAAGCACCTGGGTGTCTTCGGCCACTTCGATCACTTCGACCGCGACTACAAGAACACGGACATCGGGTTTTTTTCGTCCCGCAACAACAAGACGGCGGTGGACGCCGGCCTCAACATCAGCCAGCCGGATCCGACGAAGTACTTCCGCAGCGCCGTGTTGTTCATGAACGGCGGCACCCAGTACAACGGCGACAAGCTCCTGCTCGGTCAAAGCCTCTTCATGGGCAGCGAGGTCCAGTTCCTGAATTACTGGAGAATCTTTATGGGCGGCGGCCTCAACGCCCGCGCCTTCGACGATCTCGATACGCGCGGCGGACCGCCGATCGTGAGCCCGGCCGAGTGGTTCACCACTTTTTTCGCCGGGTCGGACTCGCGGCGGCGCTGGCAGCTGTCGATGAATGGCGGCGTGTCGGGCAACGATGAGAATGGATGGAACAAACGCGCCAACGTCTTCCTGCGCTTTCAGCCCAGGCCGGCCCTGCAGGCGACGCTCAGCGCCGATTACACTGAGGGCGAAGACGCCGCACAGTGGATCACCAATACCGACGTCACGGGTGATGGCGCCGACGATCATATCTACGGACGCCTGAGGCGGAACGTCGTCAGCGTCACCGGCCGGACGACGTATGCGTTTACGAGAGACATGACGCTCGAGGTCTATCTGCAGCCGTTCGCGGCGGTGGGCGACTACCGTGACATCCGCCGGCTGGCGCAGCCGAAGTCGTTCGACTTCGAACCGGCGGCCATTGCGTTCGATCCGGACTTCAACAGCAAGTCGTTCCGCAGCAATGTCGTGTTCCGGTGGGAGTACCTCCGCGGCAGCGCCTTGTACGTCGTGTGGAACGTCGCGAACGCCGACTCGTCCCGGCCCGGCCGGTTCGACCTGTTCCGCGACCTCCGCAGCGGCTTTGGCGCGACCGGCACCCAGGTGTTCATGGTCAAGCTCAATTACTGGCTCGGACTCTAGCCACTGAGACCAGGGCC
>JANOZI010000365.1:0-2527 GCA_031429375.1 Acidobacteriota bacterium
CCCTTCGACTCGGCGTTGGCCGCTGCACGGCGAACCCCTCGCTCAGGGCAGGCCCTTCGACTCAGCGTTGGCCGCTGCACGGCCAAGCCTCGCTCAGGGCAAGCGGGAGTCGCGTGGTTTTACCAGCCGATCCGCAACCCGGTCACCCACGACGTGCCCGAATAGGCGCCGCCGTCGTTGGCTTGATCGCGCATGTCCGCGAATTGAACACCGCTCTGCAGCTTCAGCCGGTGTCCGTAGAAGTAGTAATTCACGCCGAGATACCCCTCGTTGTATCGATCGCCGGAGCCACGAGCGACGCGGTTTTCATACGTCGCCAGCCCAAGGCCGTTGGGGCCGTCGCTGTCGAGGAACGTATACCGCGTCACCAGTTGGAGCTTATCTGTCACGTTGAAAAAGGGCATGGCCATCACGCCGAGCAGGTTCCGCTGCCCGAGATAGCCCACCGTCTTCGACAGATCCGTACGCACGCCCCATCGTCCTTCCTCGAGCCTGAAATGGACCGACATGGTGTGCTCGGAGCGCTTCGTGAACGTGTTGTTCACGTCCGGGTGTTGATATAAATAGTTGCCCGTGAGCACAGCTTCCTTGACGCCCAGCTTCTTCGCGAAGTCGTAGCCGAGCAGGCCAAGGGTGAACACGCTGCCGTTGAAGCGGCCGAACTCACGGTTCATGGCGCCCGACGAATACACGCCGGCACGATAGTTCCACGGCGCGGAGCGGCCCGACACGCTTACGCCGGGCATGTATTCCTGCGAAAACCAGATGTTGTTCGCCAGGTTGCTGCGGTCGATGGTGACGAGATCCTTGGACGAGGTCGCGCCTTCTTGCGTAAAGGGGATGCTCTGCTTGCCGACCATGAGGACCGCCTTCGGGTGCTTCTGCCAGGCCACGTAGGCGTCGGTGAGGCGCACGTAAAACGGTTCGCGCTCCTGCGGATTCACTTCCATCTCGGCGTGCACCAGGTAGTCGCGAAACATCGTGATCCGCGGGCCGAACCGGACGCGGCGGATGTTCGATTCCTCGGTTTCGCCCTGGTCGGCGTCGACGATCGCAACATCGTGCTGAAAGCGGCCGGTGAACACGACCCGCTGCACGACGGGATTGGTTTTGTCGTCGTACCAATCGGTCAGGTTCGCCCAGATCTTGTCGTAGGTCGACGGCGGCTTGGGGGCCGGCTTCTGATCGCTGGTTTGTGCCCATGCGGTGGGCGGCAGCAACACGAGTGCGACGAGTGCCGCGGCGACGATCTCCGCTCTCGCACGACTGACACTATTGTGCTTCGACGAGGCGGGCTCTTGTTCTTCCATGACTCCGAGCGTACGAGCCCAACGTGTTACACGTGTTTCGTCGATGTGAATTCTGTGTAACACAAAAACTAAGGTGCCTAGGGTGCCTAGAGTGCTTAAGGTGCCAAGGGGCTTGTGCCAGGGTGCCTGGGGTGCCTGTGCCAAAGGGTAAATACCAGGTAGACGACGATAGAAGTGCCGAGTGCCGGCAGAGTTGCGCCAATCGGGGCGGCCAGCTTGTAGACGATGAAGCCCGCGGCCCAGGCGGCGATGCCGCTGGCGTTGAAGCGCGGCAGCTGATCCGTGGCGTAGACGGCTTCGACATCCACTGGCTTTCGTAAGAACACGAAGTGCGCAAGGAAGACGCCGCCGACCGGGACCAGCACCGACCCGAGCAGCACCATCAGCTCCGCAAATCGATCGAGCCACACGGACGACACCAGGCCGAGCGCGGTGCCGATCAAACCGATCGTCCAGACCGATACCGCGCTGGTCGTTTGCGGCACGAGCGTGCGCCAGGCCAGCGACGACAGGTAGATATTGACGAAATTGGTGGTGACCGTGGCCAGTGCCACCAGCACCGCCGTCCACCAACCGACACCGGCCGCCGTCAACATCGTGCCCGGATCGTCGCTGCCCGCAACGCGCGCGAGCGTCCAGCCGAGGGGCATCAACCAGAGCGCGGGCAGCCCGAGTCCGGCAAACACCGCCGTCGCCGCCTTGCCGCCCGACTTCGTATAGCGCGAATAGTCGGCGAACATCAGCAGCCACGACACCTGGTAGCCGATCACGACGTCGAGGCCCCACAACATGGCGGGGGCGGATGCGGACACCGCGGGCGGTGAAGGCGCGGGCAGTGAGAATGCGGACCAGGTGAGCACGCCGCCGGCGACGGCCATCATCGGCACGGCGATCCGATCGGCGAGGCCGACGGCCCGCGGCCCTTTGGCGACAATGGCCGTGGCCGCGACGCCGAGCGCCGCTGCCCAGTAGCGCGCCGACCATTCGCCACCGCCGCCGAGCAGCTGCGCGCACACCGACGCTGCAATCGTGTTGTTCACGGCAATCCACGCGAAGTTGGTGAGGTAGAGCAGCGCCGCCACTACGCGGGCGCCGTACAGCCCGAGCGGCGCGCGCGCCGCAATCATCGACGGCACGCCCGCCCGCGAGCCCACGGGCGCCAGCAGCGCGACGAGCAGTGCTCCGAAGACCGCGCCCCCGACCACCACGAACAGCGC
>JANOZI010000366.1:0-1697 GCA_031429375.1 Acidobacteriota bacterium
TCGACGATCTGGAGGAGCCTGCCGAAGACGCAGAGACTTCCGACAACGACAAAGGCCGGGGCTGACGCCCCGGCCCTTTTTTTGTGAGGCACCCCTAAAGGGGTGCCCTACGAGTTTGTTTTTGTATGGCACCCCGGGTGCCGATGACCCGTTGCTGTAGGGCACGCCGACACCGTTCCTTGTAGGGCACCCCTTTAGGGGTGCCGACACGCGTTACTTCAGTTTGGCGCCGGTGAGCTGCGCGACCCCGGCGAACGTCGTCTGCGCCGCGTTCAATCCCAACCTGAAATCTTTGTCCGAGAACGTCGCGAAGACGTCGATCGGCTGATGCCACGTCGGGTTCCACCCCGCGCCGGTGTGCATGCCCCGCTCGTTCTCGCGCAGGCTGATCGCTGGAACGATGTCCATGAAAGGCGTCGAGTCGGTATTGGTCATGTGCGGGCCCACCGCGGCTGGGTAGTCGGTGGCGTACTTTTCGTTGGCGTCGCGGAACAGGAACGCCAGCTTCATCGCGTCGTCGGCGCGCTTGGCGGTGGACTGGAACTCAATGTTGACGTCAGCCTCAGGCCGCTGCTCGGGATTCCAGGTCCCGTCGGGGCGCGGCATCCCGTGATCCCACATCATCATGTCGTGCTGGATCATGCCGAGCCACTTCGGCTCCGGATAGCGGCCCGATCCCGGTGGGTTCTCTTTCCCCTGCAGCGCCGCGCGCTGATCGACGTAGGCGCGGGCGCCGTTCAGCCCGGTCTCTTCGTTGTTCCACAGCGCGAAGCGGATGGTGCGCTCGGTCTGCACGTCCGTCATGCTGAAGATCCGGGCCAGCTCCATCACCAGTGCCGTCCCCGACCCGTTGTCGTTGGCGGCCTCGCCCCAGCCATGCCCGTCCATGTGCGCGCCGACGATGTACATCTCGTCGGGCCGGGTGGTCCCGACCTTGGTGCAGTAGACCTGCTCGCGGGCTCCCGGTGTCGTCGGCTCGCGATTGAGCTCGCGCAGCTTGGCATCCGGCTGCGCGTTGGCGTCGTTGTTGACGCCGGTCCGCCGCGTGACCCCGCGATAGCGCGAACCGCCCGGTCCTGAACGCACCTCACCCGTCGCAATGATCGGATTCTGCGGTTTCTGCCCGCCCCCGCCGCCACCCCCGCCGCCGGTCGGCGGCGCCGGGTTGTACTCGTACTTCAATCGCTCGGTCGGACAGCCGTAGCTCTTGAGCTGCGCCTCGATCCAGTCGGTCGCCGCGCGATTGCGATCGGTGCCCTGCCGCCGATCGCCGAACTGCGTCAGGCCCTTGACCGTGGCCTTGTATTTCTCGAGTTCGAGCCGGCCCACCATCGTGCGGATCGGATCCGGAGCGGCCGGAGCAGCCGCCGGCTGCTGCGCCTTCAAAGCGACGGTCAGCAGGCCGATCGTGGTTATTCCCGTCAAGATTCGTCGCATCGCGTCCTCTATTCGTAACTGTCCCAACCCGCCAATTCGTCACACTGAAACACAGAAACTCGGAAACACGGAAGGCTTTTTTAGGAGATTGGCCAGGCTTGCATAAAGACGCCAAGTCGCACTCGGGGTTTGACATCCTGTGCGCTATCCGCCAAAGTCGTATTCCTCTGACTCATGCGCATTCACCTTATCAATCCAAGTGACGTGTCGTTCGGATCAGCAGTAATCACCCCGCGATGGCTGTACGTGCTGGCGGCGGC
>JANOZI010000367.1:0-13244 GCA_031429375.1 Acidobacteriota bacterium
GCGGCCAGGCCCGAGATCGTGGCGGCCGGTGCGGCGGTCGTGTTCGTGCACAGCGCCAGCCGCGAGGACGCGGAGGCCTGGTTCGCCAAGTACGGCCTCGGCGGAACCGCGCAGATCAGCGACCCCGGCCTCGCCCACTACACGGCGTTCGGGTTGGGACAAACCGAGTTGCTGTCGCTGGTCGATCCGCGCGTCTGGGTGCGCGGCGCCAGTTGCGCGCGGTCGCACGGCTTCGGCCCGCAGTCGCCGGCGATGATGCGCCAGCTGCCCGGCGCGTTCGTCGTGCAGGGCGGCGGCGTGCTCGCGTCGTATCGTCACGGCTCGCCGTGCGATCGTCCCGATTACGTGCGCCTCGTGCATGACGGCATCGCCAGCATTACAATGTCTTCGTTGTAGTCGCCCGCGCCATCCCCCGCGACTGCCGTTCTTTTCCTGGATACGGTGTCGAGAGACCCACCGTTGACTCGGAGGCTTCATGACAGCTCGTCGTCTGGTTTTGTTGATCGCACTCGCGCTGGCCGCGCCGGCCGCCGCCTTCGCCCAGGCTCCCACGCCACCCCCACAGCAACCCGCACCGCAACCGCCGCCCAAGCCGGACGAGCCGCCCGTCTACGAAGAACAGGTCGTGGTCACGGCGTCGAAGGTCGAACAGCAGCTCGTCAACGCGCCGGCCACGATGTCGGTGGTCACCTCCGACGTCATTCAGTCCACGCCCGCCACCAATTACGCGGAGCTGTTTCGATCGGTGCCGGGCGTGAACCTGACGCAGACGTCCGCGCGCGATTTCAACATCACGATGCGCGGCGCGACGTCGACCCTTGCGACCTCGACGCTGGCGCTGCTCGACGGCCGCAGCCTCTATCTGGACTTCTTCGGCTTCGTGGCCTGGGACCTGCTGCCGGTGAACCCCAACGAGCTGCGGCAGATCGAGGTCATTCGCGGCCCGGCGTCCGCGGTCTGGGGCGCCAACGCCATGAACGGCGTGGTCAACTTCATCTCCAAGACCCCGCGCGAGTTGAACGGCAACAGCGCCACGATCACCTTCGGCGCATTCAATCGCGACACCTCCAAGGGCGAGCAGCTCGACACCGGCTCGTTGTTCGGGATCAACGCCACGCACGCGCGCGCCGTCAACGAGCGGTGGGCCTACAAGATTTCCGCCGGCGGCTACACGCAGGACGCCTTCGCCCGCCCGACCGGGACGATTCCGAACGGCGCGGTACCGCCCACGCAGTACCCGAACTTCGCCAACCAGGGCACGACGCAGCCGAAGCTCGACGCCCGCGTGGACTTCGACGCGCCCGAAGGCAAGTACAAGCTGGTGTTCGCCGGCGGCTACTCGGGTACCGACGGTATTTTCCACACCGGCATCGGCCCGTTCGACGGCACCGGCGTCGGCGTGGGCTACGGCACCCTGCGCTACACCCGCAACGCGCTCAAGGTGAGCTTCTTCACCAACCTGTTGAACGGCGATGCGTCGGGCCTGTTGGCGATCGGCCTTGACGGCAAGCCGATCCTGTTCAAGTTCAACACCAGGACCTACGACTTCGAGCTGGGCAACATCACCACCATCGGCCCCCGCAACGTGGTCAGCTACGGCGGCAACGTGCGCTTCAACGCGTTCGACCTGTCGATTGCGCCGCGCGGCGACAACCGGACCGAGCTCGGCGGCTACATCCAGGATGAAATCTTCTTCAACAACCACCTGCGGTTGAGCGTCGGCGCGCGGCTCGACAAGTTCGACAACATCGACGACCCGGTGTTTTCGCCGCGCGTCACGCTGATCGTGAAGCCGAAGGCCGACCAGGCGCTGCGGGTGTCGTTCAACAAGGCGTTCCGCTCGCCGTCGCTGATCAACAATTACCTCGAGACGGCGATTGTCAACCAGTTGAACCTCGGTGCCATCAACCCGGCGCTGAACGGCGTCGTCTATAACTTCCCGGTCCGCGCCGTCGGCAACGAATCGCTCACCGAAGAATCGACCGAGTCGTTCGAGGTCGGCTACACCGGCGTCATCCGCAACCGCGCGACGGTGTCGGCATCGGTGTACTTCACGACCAATCACGACGAGATCTTCTTCACGCAGACGGGCCGCTACCGTGCCACGGCGCCGCCGCCCGGGTGGCCGTTGCCGCCCGTGGTGCTGGAATTGCTGCCGCCGCCCTGCGTGAGCGCCACGTGCACCACAGGCGGGCTGCCGTCGGAGTTCAGTTACCGCAACCTCGGCACGGTGAAGAACAAGGGCGTCGAGCTGGGCGTGGACGGGGCGGTGACCCAGGCGTTAAACGTCTTTGCCAACTATTCGTTCCAGGCCGAGCCCGACCCCGACTTCTCGCTGTCGGAGGTCAACTTGCCGCCGCAGAACCGTTTCAACGCCGGCCTGAGTTACAACGGCGGCCGGTTCCTCGGCAATGCTTCGGTCAGCTACGTCGGCGAGGCGTTCTGGCAGGACGTGCTCGACGCGCGGTTCAGCGGGCCGACCGACGCCTTCACGCAATTGAACGGCGCGTTCGGCGTGAAGCTCGCGGGCGACAAGGTGACGGCCACGATCAAGGGGATCAACCTCACCAACGAAGAGATTCAGTCACACGTGTTCGGCGACATCGTGAAGCGCCAGATCATCGGCGAGTTACGAGTGACTTTCTAGTCGTAGGGCCCCCCGTCATGGGGGGCCTTATTTCTTGAGCTTGTCGATCGCCCCGAGCAGGTCCGCGCCCTTGTGTTTGCGGATCGCGTCCCACAGGTCGCCGACCTTCTTGACGCGTGCGTCAATGGTATCGATGGTGAAGTCCTGCGGTGTTGGCGAGCCGTGGACCTCCTTCCAGGTCAGCGGCGTCGAGACGCCGGCAAACGCCGACGCGCGCGCGCTGTAGGCGCAGGCCAGCGTCTTGCCTTGAATGTTCTGCAGGTAGTCGACGTACACCGTGCCGTCCTTGCGGCGGCGAACGGCTCGCTCGACGGTCGCCACCTTCGGGTGCTTGGCGGCCACCACGGTGGCGATGATCTGGCAGAACAGCATGCCCGCGGTGTACGGCGTGCCGGGCGGCAGCGGGATGAACACGTGCAGGCCCTCGGATCCCGACGTCTTCGGGAAGCCCTGGACCTGGACCCGATCCAGTTCGTCCTGCACCCAGCGGGCGACGTCGAGGATTTGCGAGAACGTCGCGCCCGGCTGCGGATCCAGATCGATCGCCACCTGATCGGCATCGTCCAGGGAATCCACTTTCGAGAAGAACGGATCCATCGAAATCGAGGCCAGCTGCGCCATGTAGAGCAGGGTCTTGAGCGACCCGCCAATCAGCCGCGCCGGCACGTCGTCGATCGGCAGCGTCTCGATGCGCACGCCGGCCGGCACCGGCTCCGGAGCGCGATGCTGGTAGAACGAGGGTCCTTCGACGCCATTGGGCAGCCGCTTCATGACGAGCGGCCGCTCGTCGACGACCGGCAGAATATAGGGCGCCACGCGCGCGTAGTGGCGGAGCAGATCGCCTTTGGTTTTCTTGATTTTCGGCCAGAAGATCTTGTGAAGATTGGTGACCTCGAGCGTGTCGCCGTCCGGGAGTTTCAACAGCCCGTTCTTGCGCGCCTTCTCGAGTTCGTTCAGCTGTGCGATGACCGAATCAATCTCGGTCTTACTGAGCGGCTTCTGTTTCGGTGCACTGTTAGCACCCTTGGCAGTCTTGGCAAGCACACCAGGCACTCTTGGAACTGTACGCACGGTACGCACCTTGGCGGCGTCGACGTCATCCCGCAGACCTAGATACGCGGGATGACGGAGCCTGCCATCGTCGGTTATTTCGGTGTAGCGGATCTGCGCCACCAGTTCGGGCCGGACCCAGTGGGGCAGCCCTTTCGCCGACAGGATCTTTGGCTTCGGGGTGAGCGGGCAGGTGGGCGTCTCGAGCCTGCGCAGCATCGTCATGATGCGTTCGAGTTCCGCGCCCTTGAAGCCCGTCCCCACTTCTCCCGCGTAGCGCAGGCCGTTCTGGTCGTGTGCGCCGAGAATCAGCGATCCGAAATGCTGGCGCGTGCCGCCCGGAGCGGTCCAGCCGCAGACCACGAAGTCGTCCTGCTTGTTCAGCTTGTACTTGATCCACTCGGGGCTGCGCTTCGCCGTGCGGTACGGCGAGCGCGAGAGCTTGACCATCAAGCCCTCCCAGTTTTCCGCGGTGGCCTGCTTCAGCAGCGCGCGGCCGTCGCCAATTGATTGCTCGGTCATGCGAATCAACGAGGATGGCGGCTTGTGTTTCTTGAACAACGCCTCGAGGCGCCGGCGGCGCTCGGTGAGCGCCTGGCTGCGCAGGTCGTCATCACCGTTTCGCAACAGATCGAAGGCGATGAAAGCGGCCGGCTGCTGCTCGGGCGGCAGGATTGGTTTGCGTGAATTGAATCCGGGAACGGAGATGTGGATGCGGTGCTGGAGCCGCTGGAACCCCGCGGGCCGGCCGTCCTCATCGAGCGCGACGATCTCGCCGTCGAGCACGATCGGCGCCGTGATCTTCTTCAGCCACGTGCCGATCGCGTCGGCGATGTCGGGGAACTGGGCCGTCTTCTCATTGCCAAGCCGCGACCAGAATCGTACCGACGGCCTGGGCCCTTCGACTCGGGCCGCCGTTCGGCGAGCCTCGCTCAGGGCAGGCGGGAGCACTTCAATGATGGCGCGGATGCCATCGACCTTGGGCTCGTAGACGAACGCGGGGTCGTCGAGTCGTGGCAGTTGCGCCGGCAACGTCGCCAGCATCGGCCGCAGGTCCTTGGCGACAAACACCCGAAGATGCTACTTCAAGCCCCAAGCCCTAGGCCCTCAAGCGTCATGAATACCGATCGTCAAACCACGGCTCGGCCGTGTCGGAGTAGCCGCGCTCTTCCCAGAAGCCGGGTTGATTCGCCGACAGGAACTCGATCCTGCGGATCCATTTCGTGCCTTTCCATGCGTAGAGCTTCGGTGTGATCATCCGGCACGGACCGCCGTGCTCCTGCGGCAGCGGCGCATCTTCCCAGGTGTGCACCAGCAGGACGTCGTCTTCGATCGCGCGCGCGAGCGGCAGGTTGGTCGTGTACGGAATACGCGTGCCGGGCATGTGGTCGTAGCCCGTGCACAGCACGTAGGCCGCGTCGGCCGTCGGGACCGCGGCTTCGGCGATGGTGCGAAAGCGCACGCCCCTCCAGCGGTTGTCCATCCGGCTCCAGGTCGTCACGCAGTGAAAATCGCTGACGTCGTCTGCCTGTGGCAGCGCCAGGAATTCCTGCCATCCGATCGTGAAGGGATTGTCGCAGAGTCCGGTCACCTCGAGCTGCCACTGGTCGAGCGGCACGTCCGGTGAATCGCCGAGATCGAGCACCGGCCAGTTGGGAACCTGACGTTGTCCGGTCGGCAACTTCGGCATGCCGTGCCGATTGGCGGGACCGGTGCCGATCGGCTGCCGGCCCGCAAGCGGCGCGCTCCCGAACAAACCTGAAGGTTTGTCCCCACGCATTAAAAGCGTGCGCTGGCGCTCGATGTAGCGCAGGCGTTTGGCGACCAGGCTGTTCTCGGAATGTGGCAATCACGGCTCCATCTTCATTATCATCTGGCGATGCGCTTCGAGTTCGTTGTCCGTTCCGGCAAAGAGGTCGGGCGGACCGTGGCTCTCTCGGCCGGGCAAACCATGACGCTCGGCCGGCTCAAGGGCTGCGATGTGGTGGTCGACGACGAAGCCGCCTCACGACGCCACTGTACGATCACCGCGCGCGAGGACGCGTGCGCCGTGACGGACCTCCAGTCGGCCAACGGCACTTTCGTCAACGAGCGGCGCATCACCACGAGCGACCTGGAGAAGGGCGACAAGATTCGCATCGGCTCCACGGTGATCGAGTCGATGGGCGCCGACGCCGGCGCGCCCGGCCGCGGCGCCCATCGCACCACGTCGCTCAGCCTCGTCGAAACGCGCGGCACCACGCTCGTGCAGCGCGCCGTGGACCCGACCAAGCTCGAGTTCCTGTCGTCGGTGTACAAGCGCAAGGACGAGGGCGACCTGCTGATTTCGGCGCAGAAATACCTGACCACGCTGCACAAGGTCTCGGACATCCTGTCGCGGGCCAGCTCGGTCGAAGCGCTGTTTGATTCGATCCTCTCCGCGATCCTGGAAGTGAGCGGCGGCGACCGCGCCGCCATCCTGATGCGCCCGCCGGGCGCAACCGGCGGCGAAGTGGACATGGTCGCGGTCCGCACGCGCGAAGGCAAGCACTCGGGCCAGGTGACGCTGTCGCGCACGGTCGTCAACGACGTGATCGAGAAAGGCATTTCCGCCTTCACCGATGACGCGCTCGTCGATGAGCGCTACGGCGCCGGCGAAAGCATCGTGCGGCAGCGGATCCGGTCGGTGATGTGCGCGCCGATGCGCACGACCGACACCATTCTTGGCGTGCTGTACGTCGACAGCCAGCAGGCCAAGGAGTTCAGCGAGGCCGAGCTCGAGCTGCTCGCCGCCGTCGGCAACCAGGCCGGCATTGCGATGCACCGCGCCCGCCTGATGGCCGAAGTCGAGCGCCTGTTCCTGGACGTGATGAAGGCGATCGCCTCGATCATCGACGCCAAGGACGGCTACACCCACAAGCATTCCGAGCGCGTGGCGGCGTTCGGCGTGCGGCTGGCGCAGCAACTCGGGTTCGACACCGACAGCCGCGCCGTCGTCGAGTTGTCGGGACTGCTGCACGACGTCGGCAAGATCGGCGTGCCCGACGCGATTCTCAACAAGCCGGGCAAGCTGACCGAGGCGGAGTTCGCCGAAATGAAAATGCACCCGCTGCACGGCGCGCGCATCCTGTCGAACATCCAGAGCCAGAAAGTGGTCAACCTGATTCCCGGCGTGAAGTATCACCACGAGCGCTGGGACGGGAAGGGCTATCCCGAAGGACTGAAGGGCGAAGAGATCCCGCTCCTGGGCCGCCTGCTGGGCGTCGCCGACTTCCTTGATGCGTTGACTTCGGATCGCTCGTATCGCAAGGGCCTGACGCTCGAAGAGGCGCTAGCGATGGTGGTCGAGCTCGAGGGAAAGGCGTTCGACCCGGTCGTGGTGAAGGCGGCGGTGGAGCTGCACGCGCGAGGACAGCTGGCGCTGCCGACGACGCCGAATCCGGAAACGAAGCCGGGTCTTCCGCTTCCCGCCGCGGTGCTGGAAGCCATCAAAGCGATCAAGCCCGCGGAATGATGGCTGATGGGGCCGGGCCCCGGTCATCCAACGAATAAACTGCGCGCGGTCAGCGACTCCGGCCGCAAGCCCGACGCGCGTGCCAGGCGCTTCACAATTA
The DNA here is from genome assembly GCA_031429375.1 of Acidobacteriota bacterium. GTDB lineage: Bacteria > Acidobacteriota > Vicinamibacteria > Vicinamibacterales > UBA2999 > 12-FULL-67-14b. The sequence continues at coordinate 7,291 of JANOZI010000367.1, forward strand.
CCGGCGGATCGAACCGGAAGCGCCACTCATCCGCGCGCCCGCCCATCGCGGCGAACGCGCCGGCCCACTCGTTCCACCACGGCGAGATCCGCAGGGAAATCGGCTCGACGATCAACACCGAGACGCCGCGCGCGACGGCCGCCTGCAGCGACGCGAGCAGCACGCCGCGATCGCCGTCGGTCAGCTCGTTCACGACGAACGCGGCGACCACGAACGAGGCGTCATGCGGAAGGCGCGTGCGCGCCGCGCTGCCGCGGCGGACCTCCGCAACCAGCCCCAGCCCGCGGTAGGTGAAGCGCGCTTCTTCGAGCGCCCAGGGGTGCGTATCGATGCCGATCACGCGGGCCGGGGGCGCGGTCGCGAGGGCGGCCGCCGCACCGGCGACGCCGGTGCCGCACCCTAGATCGACGACCAGGCCAGGTGATTTCGGCGCGCCGACTTCGGCGAGAATGTCCTGGACGAGGACGAAATGAATCGGGCCGTAGTACAGCGCGAACGCCGCGCGCTTGCCGGCGCCGTCGAGCGCCTTCTGCGCCGGCAGCGCCGTGGTGCGGCGTTCGACATAGGTGGACGAGAGTGCCCTGAGCGCGCGTGTGACCTCGCTGAAACGCAGGTCCGAGAAGTGGCGCTCTTCGAGCGCCGCCAGAAAAAGTTGAAAGTTCAAAGTTGAAAGTTGAAAGTTGAAGTTCGAAGTGTGAAGTTTCAAGTTCGACGTCGGAGTGGCACCCTTAACTTGAAACTGAAACTTGAACCTGAAACTCAAAACTGAAAGTTACAACTTTCAACTTTCAACTAGGCCAGCAGTTCAAAGTGGGGTGAGTGACGGGATTTGAACCCGCGACCACCGGAGCCACAGTCCGGCGCTCTACCCCTGAGCTACACTCACCATCAGGGACGGAAACCCCAATAATATCAGTTCAGAGTTCAGAGTTGAGAGTTCCGAGTTTCGAGCCGAAGAGCACCCTTCTTAACTCTTAACTCTGCACTCTAAACTGACAAGTGTCTTGACCGTGATCCCTTTCTTAGGTCCCGCCGACCGCTTTCCGCCTCTGGATCAGGCGCTCGACGAGCCTGATGGCCTGCTCGCCGCCGGCGGCGGGCTGTCGGTGGACCGCCTGGTCGAGGCCTACAGCCACGGCATTTTTCCGTGGTACAGCGCCGGCGATCCGGTGTTGTGGTGGTCGCCGGACCCGCGCATGGTGCTCGCGCCGCGCGGGCTGCATGTCTCGCGCTCGCTTCGCAAGCGCCTGCGGCGGCTCGATTACCGCGTCACCGTCGACACCGCCTTCGAGCTGGTGCTAGGCGAATGCGCCGCACCGCGACCCGGCGATGCCGGCACATGGCTGCTGCCCGACATGCGGCGCGCCTACCTGGCCATGCATCGTGCCGGCCTGGCGCATTCCATCGAGGTGTGGATGGGCGATGCGCTGGCCGGCGGCATCTACGGCGTGGCGCTCGGGCGGATGTTCTACGGCGAGTCGATGTTCTCGCGTCGTACCGACGGCTCCAAGATTGCGATCGCCTACCTGGCCGCCCAACTCGATCGCTGGGGCTTCCCCATGATCGATTGCCAGATGGAAACCGAACACCTGGTGTCGCTTGGCGCGGTCGCCATTTCGCGCCGCCGCTTCGCCGCCGAGGTAGCCCGGCTGGTCAAAGAACCGGCGCCGGTATGGACATTGGACGGCGACCTGCGGTCAGGTTCGCCAGGTTCGAACCTGTAGAACCCGTCGAACGCATTGCTCTATGATCAGCTTGTGGCCGATCCGAAGATCCGTGAGGGCGTCGACACGGCGTCCCGTTCGGACGAACGCACGGAAAACCCGCGGTTGTGGCGCGTCCTGCTCCACAACGACGACTTCACGACCCAGGAATTCGTGGTCTGGGTGCTCGAGACCGTATTTCACATGCCCCACGCCGAAGCGTTTGCCGTAATGCTGCACGTCCACCAGGCCGGGATCGGCGTCGCCGGATTGTTCACTCGCGACGTCGCCGAGACCAAGGTCAAGGCCACACGCGAGCTGGCCGAGCAGAACGAATTTCCGTTGCTCGTCACCCTCGAGCCCGACCTGCAGGAGGCGGGGGCATGAGCCGCACACCCGTACCGTTTGCGCCCGACACGCTTGAAAGCATCCGCCGGGCGTTTCGCGTGGCGGCCGACCGCCGCCACGACCTGGTCAGCCTGGAGCACATGCTGCACGCGCTCAGCGAGGATCCGCAGGCGCGCGAGATCCTGGCCCGCTGCCGCATCGATCTGACGATCCTGCGGACCGACCTGGAAGAAGTACTCGATCGTGCGTTCACGCCCGTTCCCGGCCGCAAGGCGGTGAAGCCCGAATCGACGCTCGGCTTCGACCGCGTGGTCGAACGGGCGGTGGTGCACGCGGCCTCCTCCAGCGCGCAGCAAGTGGAGAGCGGCGCGCTGCTGGTGTTCCTGTTGCAGGAGGAGGAAAGCCACGCGGCGTATTTCCTTCGCAAGCAGGGACTGGATCGGCTGACGCTGCTGAAAGCGATCGCGCACGGTGGTCCCAAGGAAGGCACCGCGCCGGGTGCGCCCGACGGCGGCGAGTCGGGCACGCGCGATCCGCTCGCAGCCTACGCGACCGACCTGATCGCGAAAGCGGCCAAGGGCGCGATCGATCCGCTGATCGGCCGGCAGCTCGAGCTCGAGCGGATGATCCAGGTGCTCGGACGCCGCCGCAAGAACAACCCGCTGCTGGTCGGCGAGCCCGGCGTCGGCAAGACCGCGCTGGCCGAAGGCCTGGCGCTGCGCATTCATCAGGGCGACGTTCCCGAGTCGCTGCGCGCGGCCAGGGTGTTCGCGCTCGACATGGGCGCGCTCGTCGCCGGGACCCGCTACCGCGGCGATTTCGAAGAGCGCGTGAAGCAGGTCCTCGACGCGCTGGACAAGCAGGACCACGCCATTCTCTTCATCGACGAAATTCACACGCTGGTCGGCGCCGGGTCGGCGTCGGGCGGCACCATGGACGCCGGCAACCTGCTGAAGCCGGCGCTGGCCTCGGGCACGCTGCGCTGCATCGGGTCGACCACCTTCGCCGACGTGAAGCAGTCGTTCGACAAGGACCGCGCGCTGTCGCGCCGCTTCCAGAAGATCGAGGTGCTCGAGCCCTCGGAAAGCGAGACCATCGACATCCTCAAGGGCTTGCGCAGCGCGTACGAAGATCATCACAAGGTGACGTACTCGGACGAATCGCTGGAAGCCGCGGTGTCGCTGTCGAACCGGCACTTGAAGGACCTGCACCTGCCCGATAAGGCGATCGACGTGATTGATGAAGCCGGGGCGGCGGCGAAACTGGCGCCGCGCGCAGGGGAGTCGACAGACTCGCCTCTGCAGATCCAGGTCGCCGACATCGAGCGGATTATCGCGAAGATGGCGCGCGTGCCGGTGCAGGCGGTGTCGAGCGACGACAAGGTGGCGCTGCGCAACATCGAGAGCGAGCTCCGGGCGGTGATCTTTGGCCAGGACGCCGCGATCGATGAAGTCGCCTCGGCGATCAAGCTGTCGCGTTCCGGGTTGCGCGATCCGAAGAAGCCGATGGGCAGCTTCCTGTTCGCGGGCCCGACCGGCGTCGGCAAGACCGAGCTCGCGCGGCAGCTCGCGCGCGTCCTGAAGGTGGAATTCCTCCGCTTCGACATGTCGGAGTACATGGAGAAGCACGCCGTCTCGCGCCTGATTGGCGCGCCGCCGGGCTACGTCGGGTACGAGGAGGGCGGCTTGTTGATCGACGCGGTGCGCAAGGCGCCGCACGCGGTGCTGCTGCTCGACGAGATCGAGAAGGCCCATCCGGATTTGTTCTCGATCCTCCTGCAGGTGATGGACCACGCCACGCTGACCGACACGCATGGCCGGCAGGCCGACTTCAGGCACGTCATCCTGATCATGACGACCAACGCCGGCGCGCGCGACCTGTCGGGCCGCAAGCTTGGCTTCAGCGATTTCGGCCAGGGCACCAGCAAGGCCACCGGCGTGCTCGAGCGCGCGTTCTCGCCCGAGTTCCGCAACCGGCTCGATGCGACCGTGCACTTCCTGCCGCTCGGCACCAGGGAAGTCGAGCTCGTCGTCGACAAGCACGTCGACGAGCTGCGCGCGTTGGTCGCGGGACGCCGCATCGAGATTGTGCTGGAGCCGGCCGCACGCGCCTGGCTGTCGGAGAAGGGCTTTGACCGCGCGTTCGGCGCCCGGCCGATGGCGCGCCTGGTCGAAAAGAGCATCAAGAAGCCGCTGTCGGAGCTGCTGTTGTTCGGCGAAGTCAACGACGGCGCCCGAATCGTGGTGCGCCTGGAGGACGGCGCGTTGCGTCTCGCGCTCGACGGCGCCCCATAACCGCCTTCGCCAAGGCTACGGCGAGTCTCGCCGAAGCGCTCCGCGCGTAGGCGGAAGGGGCGCCCTACGGGTAAGATAGCGCCGCTATGGAAATTGCCCGTGAGCGCTTCCTCGACCAGTCGCGCGCCTACCACCTGACCATCGGCGTTCGCAGCCGTACCACCGAAGCGCACAGCCTGTTGTCGGCCCTCACCGCGGAAGAACGGGAACGGGTCAGCAATGCCATTGTGCAAGCCCTGAACGAAATCGAGACGATCGTCCGGCCTCATCTCGGCGCCAAGGCCAAATAAGATCGTCGGGTCTGAGGAGGATCTCGGCATGTTCCGAACGTCTTGCGTGTTTGTCGCGTTAGCCACCCTGATGCTGAGCCCCGCCCGCCTTCGCGCTGACCAGGCGGGAAGCGCTTCCGCCTCCGCTCCCGGACCTTCGGCGGACAGGTCGGCGGGGCAAGCTCGTGCAGCGGCCCCCGCCGCCGCCGATCAATTTCCGGGCCTCGTCTTCCGCAACATCGGCCCAGCCACGATGGGCGGGCGCGTCGACGACCTGGCGGTGCTCGAGTCGAACCCCGCCGTGTTCTACGTGGGAACGGCGACCGGCGGCTTGTGGAAAACCGTCAACAACGGCACGACCTGGACGGTGCTGTTCGACGACCTCGAAGACACCGTCTCGATCGGCGACATCGTGATCAATCCCAACGACGCCAACACCGTGTGGGTCGGCAGCGGTGAGAACAACAACCGGCAGAGCGGATCGTGGGGCAACGGCATCTACAAGTCCACCGACGGCGGCGTCACGTGGAAACACCTCGGACTCGCCACCTCGAAGCACATCGCCCGCATCATCGTCGACCCCGTCGATCACGACGTGGTGTACGTGGCGGCGCTCGGCAGCGTGTGGGGCCGCGGCGGCGAGCGCGGCGTCTACAAGACCACCGACGGCGGCCTGAGCTGGACGCGCGTGCTGCATGTCGACGACGACACCGGCGCCACCGAGCTGGTGATGGATCCGCAGAACAACAAGGTGATTTACGCGGCCACGTATCAACGCCGCCGCGCCACCTGGGGCTTCAACGGCGGCGGGCCCGGCAGCGCGATGTGGAAGTCGAGTGACGCGGGCCGCACCTGGACGAAGCTGACCCAGGGCGTGCCGGCCGGCCCGCTCGGGCGCATCGGCATGGACGTCTACCGCGCCAATCCCAATGTGCTCTATGCGCGCGTCGAGCATCCCACCGAGAGCGGCGTCTACCGCACCGACGACGCCGGCGCCACGTGGCGCAAGATGAGCAGCGTCAATCCGCGGCCGATGTACTTCAGCCAGATCCGCATCGACCCGCAGACCGACTCGCGCATCTACGTGCTCGGCGTGCAGCTCCACGTGTCCGACGACGGCGGCCGTACCTTCCGTGACGACGGCGCCGAGCGCATCCACGTGGACTTCCACGCCATGTGGATCAACCCCGCCAACCCGAAGCACATCCTGCTCGGCGGCGACGGCGGCGTGAGCCAGTCGCACGACCGCTCGGCCACCTGGCAGTACTTCCCGAACCTCGTGCTGGCGCAGGCCTATCACGTGGCCTTCGACCTGCGGACGCCGTTCTATCACGTGTGCG
>JANOZI010000368.1:0-4145 GCA_031429375.1 Acidobacteriota bacterium
GAGCCCGACACCATCAGGGCCCAGGGCCGGCTGGCGTGGTGGGCGTACGCGTCGGCGGATCTTTATCTGAGCGTCAGCCCCGGTCTCACCGCGCATTACCGCGCGGCAGGTTTGCCGCTCGACCGGATCCGTGAAGTTCCCAATGGCGTGGATGCCACGCGCTTTGCACCGGCCTCCGTCGAAGAGCGAGCGGCATTGCGGCGCTCGCTCACTCTGCCTGCGGATCGGCCGATGCTGTTGTTCGTCGGCGTAGTGTCACCCGACAAGCAGCCGGATGTCCTGTTCGACGCATGGGTGCGGCAGCAGCACGATGCCCGCCTCGCATCGACCCTTGTGTTCGTCGGCGCCACCGACCCGGCGCTCTTCGAGCTGGGCGGCCGGCTGATCGAGCGGCTCCGGTCATCCGTCGCCGCCTCGGGGTTCGGCGAACGCGTGTTCTTCGTGCCGCCAACAAAACACGTTGAGGATTATTTTCGCGCCGCCGACGTGTTCGCCCTGCCTTCGGCCCGCGAGGGGTTGCCGATCGCGCTGCTCGAAGCCATGGCCTGCGGCCTTCCATGTGTCGCCTCGCATCTGCCGGGCGCCACCGACGTGATGGTGCAGCCGGGCGTCAACGGATTACTGGTGCCACCGGGGGACGGCCCGGCCCTGTCGAAGGCGATCGGCGATCTGCTCAGCGACCCGGCCGGCGCGGCGCGCATGGGCGCGGCCGCGCGCCGCACCGTTGAAACCCGCTATACCATGGAGCGCGTCGCTGAGATGTGGATGGCCGCCTATAACGAAGTGCTCGGACGGCGGCCCTAACAGCCCGCCCTACACTTCATGACCCGCCGGCACGACATCATCTGCATCTCGTCGATCGACTGGGACTTCATCTGGCAGGGTCACCAGGAGATCATGTCGCGGCTGGCCGCCGACGGCCACCGCGTGCTGTTTGTCGAGAACACCGGCGTGCGCCAGATCCGCATGCGCGATCTGGGCCGGGTGCGCCACCGGATCCGCAACTGGTGGCGCGGCACGAAGGGGTTCCGCCGCGAGCGTCCCAACCTGTTCGTGTATTCACCGATCGTGCTGCCGCTGCCGTATTCGCGCGTGGCCGGCTGGATCAACCGCAAGCTGATGCTGCGCAGCCTGTCGCGGTGGATGGGCGCCACCGGTTTCTCGCGGCCGATCGCGTGGACGTTCCTGCCGACGCCACTGGCGCGCGAGCTGATCGCGCGCCTCGATCCGTCGCTGACGATCTATCACTGCGTCGACGAGTTTGCCTCCAGTTCCACCGACGCCCGCCGCATCGTCGAAAGCGAAGAGCAACTGTTCCGATCCGCCGACCTGGTCTTTGTCACGTCGGAACGGCTGCGCGAGCGGGCGTCACGGTATTCCGAACGCGTGCACCTGTTCCCCTCCGGGGTCAGCCTGGAGACGTTCGCGGTGAGCGATCGCGAGCGGGCCATTCCGGCGGATGTCGCCTCGCTTCCGCGCCCGATCGTCGGCTACGTGGGCGGCCTTCATCAGTGGGTCGATCAGGATCTGATTGCCGGCACGGCCGCGCTCATGCCCGAGGCGTCGTTCGTGATGGTGGGTCCGCCGCAAACGGACCTGGTGCGGCTGAAGCACATGCCGAACGTCCATCTTCTCGGGCAGCGGCCGCACGCAGAGGTTCCCGCGTACGTGTCGGCCTTCGACGTCGCGCTGGTGCCATACCGCATCACCGACTACACGGCGAATGTCTATCCGGCCAAGATGACCGAGTACCTCGCGATGGGGAAGCCGGTGGTATCCACCGACCTCGAAGAAGTGCGCCGATTCAACCGCGAGCATGGCGACGTGGTTCGCATCGCGTCGGACCCCGGCGCCTTCGCCGCCGCCATCCGCGCCGAGTCCTCGCCGGCATCAGCGGACGTGATCGCGCGCCGGATCGATGTGGCGAAAGCCAACGGCTGGGATCGCCGCGTGCAGGCCATGGCCGTGCTGGTCGACGAGGCCGCGGCGGCGAAGAACAGCGGCGAGAGCGGATGGGAAGATCGGTTGCGCCGCGTGTATGCGATCGCGCGGCGCGGTACCGCGCAAGGCGTGCTCGCGCTGGTGCTGGCGTACGTGCTCCTGTTCCAGACGCCGCTGCTGTGGTGGGTGGCCTCACCGCTGCAGGTGGCGGCGCCGCCGCAATCAGCGGACGCGATCGTCGTGTTCGCCGGCGGCGTCGGCGAATCCGGTAAGGCCGGCGGCGGGTTCACCGAGCGCGTCATGCAAGCCGTTGCGCTTTACCACGGCGGCCTTGCGACACACCTGGTGTTTTCGTCGGGCTATGTGTTCACGTCGCGCGAAGCGGAGCTCATGAGGGCCGTCGCCGTTGACAACGACGTGCCGGCCGGCGCGATTGTGCTCGAAGAGTCGGCGAAGAATACCTACGAGAACGTCGAGCTGACGAACCGCATCCTGAAAGACCGTGGCTGGCGCCGGATTCTGCTGGTGAGCTCGCCGTACCACATGCGGCGCGCCACGCTCACGTGGCGCAAGGTCGCGCCGGAGATCGAGGTCGTCCCTGCTCCTGTGCCCGAGAGCCAGTTTTACGCGCACACGAGAGGCGCTTCGCTCGAACAGATCCGGGGCATCCTGCACGAATACGCGGCGCTGGCGAGCTACTGGTGGAAGGATTGGATTTGAATGGTTCGCGCCGCGCACGCCAACGGTCTTTACTCAATCGCCAGGACGGCCGCCCGCAGTTGTGTGACGTGCACCGCCTTCATTGTCGTGCCGATCCCCAGGCTCGGGTCGGTGTAGGTCGGCGGCGGCATCAGGGCCGAAAGGTACGTTTGTCGCAACGCTTCTCTCAGTTCGGTGATGTGAATGGCCTGGATCGCAGTGATGCCGGCCGAGAGCGTGGTGTCCGTCCACGAGAACGCCGGTAACAGTCTGGCGGCCCGAATCGCGTCAATGCGCGTACGCAGCTCCATGACGTGCACTGCCCGAATCACACTGACCGTTGCGGCCAGCGTCTCGTCGGTGAATGCTTGTTGGTACCTGAATCCGCTGAACAGGGTGTTCGTTTGCAGGTTGGAGTTTGTCACGACTACATTGACCAGTCCCGCCACGCGAGCTCCTGTCGTTGCGGTGATCGTCGCTGCATTGCTCACGACCACGTTGGTCGCCGCCACTCCACCAATTGCGACCGTCGCGCCGGTGATGAAGTTAGTCCCCGTGATCGTTACCGGCGTGCCTCCTGCGGCCGGGCCGCGCGGCGGTGTGATTGACGTCACGGTCGGTGCCGCCCCGGGCGCGGGCACGCACGACCCGGTGTTGGCGGTCTGCGCGCCGCCAGTACCGGTCAAGGTGTTGCCGTTTCCAGACAGATCAGCGAATGTCGTAGCGCCGAATGCTTCCGAGAATCGGTACAGCGCCCGCACGTTCGCATCAACGGCGAGCGATGCCGGCGGTGTGAAATTGGCGCTGTACCGCGCGACGTCCGAGATCCGCAGCTCATCGATGTGGCCGCTGAAGAAGAGAACACTGGGTGGAAATCCGCCAACAATGAAATTGTTGGAGAATGTGCCGAAGTCGTTCAGGTTCACGTCCAGCGGAGTGCCCACGACGCCATCGAGGACGATCCGTAGCCGCTTTACCGAGGCGTCGAACACAACGGCGACGTGATGCCATTGGTTGATGTTGACGACCCTGGTGTCCAGAAAGGTCAAGCCTAATCCGTTTGCACCGTACAGACTGACGCCGAGGCGTACCAGCGACTGCGCCGGCACATAATTCAACAGCAGATCCCAGGCATCGTCCGACGCGATCACCTGGGTGTTATGGTCAAAAGGAATGAAGCCCGGGTAAATCCACGCTTCGGCCGTGAAGCTCACGAGGGAAGTCGTGTTCGGAAACACCGTGCGCGAGGCTGTTGCATAGCTGCTGGAACCATTGAGGACGAGCACAGGGCATTGAGGTTGGCCCTCGCTCGGAGCGCTCCACAGAAACGTCAGACACACGAGCACCGGCGCCACGATGGCTCGCCGTGAAGTCGCGCGGCAGCGGCGATGACCCATGTTTTTCGCGAATCCTAGCACGGCTGGCGTCCAACCCCGTTCGGCAAGATCGGTGTTTGCAATAACATGATGGCGATGCAGTGGCGAGTGCGTTCCTGAGATGTGCGG
>JANOZI010000369.1:0-2636 GCA_031429375.1 Acidobacteriota bacterium
TGCTCGCCGTCGATGAGAACTCCCTCACCCCCGCAGGCGGTGCCATCGATTATCGCGAAATCACGCTTTCGGGCACCGCAACACCGTGTCAGTCACCAGGTGGCGGCGGGCAGCCAGGGGGACCCGTGGTGGCCGTTCCCGATGCGTGGGTCGTGCGTGGCCGCGTGACCAGCGCCGACGGGAAGGGCGTGGGCGGCGTCACCGTCAGCGTGTTCGACCGGGACATGGCGTTTGCCGATCGCCTCGGGCGAACCGAGACCGACACGTCCGGTAACTACTCGTTCACGTATCCAGCCGACAAGTATCGCGACCTGATCGACCGCCGGCCCGACATCTTCGTCAAGGTGACGGACTCCAGCGGCGAGACCCTCTTTGCGTCGACGCGCCCCGTCTACTACGAGGCGGGCCGGGTCGAGACCGTCGACGCGCAGATCGAGCGCAGGAACCAGTAGGGACACGCAACCATCGGCCTGCCGATGCCTTCCCTCGCAACGCCATCGAAGACGGACAAGGGCCCAGCGGGCGCGGCCGTGAAGGCGCGGGCCCGGCCGTCGCCCGAGCCGGCACGCCCGTGGTTCAGCGAACCCACGCCGGCGCTGGACGCGCCGGTGTCCCCGAGCGCAAAGGCATGCGCCTGTGGCGGCGGCTGCCCGTCGTGCGTCGCCAATCGGATGCCCGCGCGCGCGAGCGATGCAGAGGCGGCGGCCGACATCGCGGCGCGCGACGCGTGGGCGCCGCGCCCGCGCGCGAGCGGACAGCCGCGGCCATCCGCCGCGATTCCCTCGAGCGACACCGCCATTCCGTCGTCGGTGCCGGCGCACGTGCGCGGCGTCCTGTCGGGGCGCGCGGAGGCGCTGCCCGGAGATCTGACCGTCCGGCTCAGCGAAGCATTCGGCGTTGACTTCGGCACGGTCGCGGTCCACCGCGACGGGCAGGCGGCCCGCTCCGCCGCGCACCTGCACGCACAGGCCTACACCATAGGCCGTCACGTGGTGTTCAGCGAAGGGCGCTTTGCGCCCCACTCGCCGGGGGGGCGCGAGCTGATCGCGCACGAGTTGGCCCACGTCGCGCAACAGCGGCATGCGACGCCGCGGATCCAGCGAAAGCCCGAGGAGAAGCTGCCGCCGCTGCTCATGGTGGACGCTGCAGACTTCGACGAAGCGGCGCGCACGTTCGCCGCGATGCTCGCCTCGAAAAAGAAGTTCACCAAGGCCCGCATCATCGTCATCAACGGCCCCAACGTGAAGGTCTACGACGAGTCGGGCCAGCCCGTCGTCAAGAAGTTCTTCCACCTGCAGGCGCCCGTCTTCCTGCCGATGGGCGTCTTCGGGACGGCCGGCACGCGCAGCCTTCACGCCGTCGGCCTCGGCCCGCAAGGCGAATGGTTCGACGCCGGGCGCGTGCAGATCGAGGGCACCCTCGACTTCCACAAGGACATCGACGACAAGGAGGGTTTCACCAAGGCGCTCGAAGGCGGGCCGAACTTCTACGTGTCTCCGCGTTCGACGGTCGTGCCTCCAGAGGCGGACCAGCCGCCGCCGCTGCCAATCGAGAACCTGCCCGAGTTCATGAAATTCGAGGCGAAGACAAAGTCCAACCTGCCGGCCTGGCCGTCGGCGACGCTGCCGCTGACGCCGCAGGTGGCAACGGTGAACAGCACCGGCACGTTCAAGTGCACGGTGGACAAGGGCCAGGGGGTCTCGACGATCGACCAGGTCACCAACCTGATGCAGCCGACGGCGTTCCGATGGGAGGTCCTCAAGCTCGACGAGAAGCTGCAGGTCACCTCGAAGAAGAAAACGAGCGGCTGGGACGCGGCCGTCGAAGGCTACTCGCGCCGGACACGCAACATCGAGGACGACCGGCAGGCGATGATCGGCGACCCGAAGAAGCAGAGTATCCCGAAGACGATCCTCAAGGCCGCGATCGCCGACCAGGTGAGCTCGTCGCGAATGATCCTCGCGATGGCGGGACAGACGGTGATGACCGCGATCAACGCCGTCACCGGCGGGCCGAATCAGCTCACGACCGAAGACATCATGGACGTGCCCTTCAAGGAGCAGGGCGACTTCTTCGTCCGGTGTCTCGCCACGCAGATCGTCCCGGACGACGCGAAATGGCGCCGGGCCACATCGGTATCAGGCGTGATGGTGTCGGTCTACGACATCCAGGACGTCGCCCGCGAGTCGATGACGAGCGCGGAGGACTACACCGTCAGCGCCGACAAGAGCCTCGCGGAGGTGCAGGCTGCCATCAAGCAGCTCGACGCGGACATCGCCAATGGCGTCGGCGATCCGGTGATCAAGAAAGCCGAGCGCGACTTCAAGGCGCTCAAGATCGACTACTTCCAGGATCTCTCAAAGGCCGGCAGCAACCCGCACGATCGCAAGGTGGCGGAGCTCAACTACGTGCGAGCCGCGCTGGTGTTCTTCGACACTGATTATCCGCAGGACGACAAGTACCGCGACTTCAGGACGGCGCAGGTGGCCGATTACAAGAAGCGCGAAGAGACGCTGGCGGCCGACGTGCAGCGCATGACCGGCCGGCTCCAGGAGGCCGACTCCCAGATCACCACCGTCGCCTACATGCCGGCCGTGCTCGTGGACGAGATGACCGGCGACCGCATGCCGCTCGCC
>JANOZI010000370.1:0-2801 GCA_031429375.1 Acidobacteriota bacterium
CGTACCAAAGATCGAAGCGGTCAAGCGCCAGCGCCTCGACTCGCGGCTCGTGGGCGAGTTCGAGTGGTCCCTCTACCAACGAGGCTTCGACGGGGTGCGCCTCGACGCGACGAGAGCGCGGTGGCGTGCCACCGGGATCGCGGTGATGCCGACGCAGGGAGGCTTTGCGCGCGCGGCCGGACCGACCATCACCGACATCGTCGTGGCAGGCGGCACCGTGAGCAGCCGGCCGGTTGCTGGAACCGCGCTGGCGCGTACGCAGGGGCAGGGATTTGGTCTGCAATACCGCGATCGGCGTCCGGTGACCCAGCGACCGGACAACACCGGAAGGACGGCCGCCCGTGTAGAGATCGACGTGACAACCTTTGGAGCGGTCGTCGTGGGCGCTTACCCGGCAGGATCCGGCGAAGTCGATGTCTTCGGGTGGACGGCCGCCCAGGCGGGCAATTGGTACGACGACGACCACCGTGCCTTCGCGCTGGCCGCTGAAGGCGGCTACCAGTGGACACGGGCCCCGTGGCGGCCCTGGGTTCGCGGGGGCGCGTTCCATGCTAGCGGCGACGATGCCGCGGCCGATGGACGGCACGGGACCTTCTTCCCGATGTTGCCCACGCTTCGGCGGTTCTCGCAGACCACCGTGTACAGCACGATGAACCTGCGCGATCGCTTCGTGCAGATACTCGCGCGCCCCCGCCCGTCGCTGGGCCTACGGCTCGACGTGCATCGTCTCACGCTCGCGTCCGCCGCCGACCTGTGGTACGGCGGCAGCGGCGCCACACTCGGTGCCGGCAACAACTTCGGTTACGTGGGGCGTCGCTCCAACGGCAGCCGCGACCTTGGCACGTCCGTGGAGGCGTCGACCGACTACGCGCTGACCAGCCGCGTCTCGCTCAATGCTTTTCTGGCCCGAATTCACGGTGGACCGGTCGTGACCGGCACCTTTGGCGGCAACCGGCTCTGGTACGGCTACGTCGAGAGCGTCGTGACGCTGGGCGCGCGGTGACGCCGGCCATTGCCCGGACGCGTAGAGCGGAGTTTGCGAACCGCCACCCTGGGCTGGTCTGCCTCAACAAAGGCTCGACCGTGCGTTTCTGAACAGCACCATCCGGGGCTCGGCACTAGACTTGACGACGTTTGTCAGCGCCTCGCCTTCTCACTGCAGCGGCGCTTCTCTTCGGGCTGATGCTCGGTACCGGCCTGTACACCTTTGTCTACGCGAAGGGCTACTCCTACGTCACGAACGATCCCCAGGCCTGTGCCAACTGCCACATCATGCGGGCCCACTTCGACGCGTGGACGCGCGCCAGCCACCGCGCGGTTGCCGTTTGCAATGACTGTCACACACCACCAGGGCTCATTCCCAAGTACGTCACCAAGGCGCAAAACGGTTTCTGGCACTCGTTCTACTTCACGACCGGCCACTATCCGGATCCGTTGCGCATCACGCCCCGAAACCATGACGTCACCGAGCTGGCGTGCCGGAAGTGCCATGCCGAACTGACGGCCGGCATCGACCCGTCGCACAGCGCCGCTCCTCGGGACGGCATCTCGTGCACCAGTTGCCATAACGACGTGGGTCACATCGAGTAGCACATATGGCCGACACAACACGCCGCCGCTTCACATCCGCGGTCCTGCTCGCGACCGTCTCGGCGATCATCGCCATCGGCCTTGCCGCCCTGCTCACGAACATCTTTCAGCGCCAGCAGGAAGCGCGGAACCCCTTCTATCGGGTCGTTGAACTGGACGACGAGACGACGGACCCCGAGGTCTGGGGGAAGAACTTCCCGATGCAGTACGACGGATACAAGCGAACCGTCGATCAGGAGCGGACCAAATATGGCGGCAGCGAGGCCGTGCCAAGAACGCCGACGGCGGCCGACCCGCGTTCGATCGTCGCGCAGTCGCGGCTCGAAGAGGATCCCCGGCTCAAGACCCTGTGGGCGGGCTATGCCTTCTCGAAGGACTTCCGGGAAGAGCGCGGGCATGCCTACATGCTCGACGATCAGACGTTCACCGAGCGGCAGTCAGTGGCGCAACAACCGGGCACCTGTCTGCATTGTCACGGGTCGGTCTATGTCACGTACAAGAAGCTGGGCGGCGGCGACCTGATCAAGGGCTTCGAGGCCATGAACCAGATGAAGTATCAGGACGCGCGCAAGCTGGTGACGCATCCGGTGGCCTGCATCGACTGCCACGACCCACGCACGATGCAGCTCCGTGTGACACGCCCGGGATTTCTGGAGGGCATTCAGAAAGTGAAGGCCGCGCAAGGCGTGGCGAACTTCGATGTCAATCGCGACGCCACCCGCCAGGAGATGAGGGCCTACGTCTGCGGCCAGTGTCACGTGGAGTATTACTTCAAGGGACCGGAGAAGCGCTTGACCTATCCCTGGGATAAGGGTCTGAAGGCCGACGAGATCCTGGCCTACTACGAAGAGAACGGTTTCAAGGATTGGACCCACGCGGAGTCTGGCGCGCCGGTGCTCAAGGCGCAGCACCCGGAGTTCGAGATGTGGAATCAGGGCATCCACGCGCGCTCGGGCGTGGCCTGCGCGGATTGCCACATGCCCTATCAGCGCGTCGGCGCGATGAAGATCACCGATCATCACGTTCGCAGTCCGATGCTCAACGTGAACCGGGCCTGCCAGACCTGCCATAGAGTGCCTGAAGAGGAACTGCGCACGCGCGTCCAGACGATTCAGGATCGCACCTACCAGGTGCGCAACGTCGCGATGGACGCCCTGGTGGCGCTGATCGGCGACATTCGCGTGGCGAGAGAGCGCGGGGCGACGGACCCG
>JANOZI010000371.1:0-4995 GCA_031429375.1 Acidobacteriota bacterium
CCGGCGGGGGATGGTGGTGGGTGCCGGTCGTCGCGCCGTGCGTCGGCGCCATTCTCGGCGCCTTCCTCTACGACGTCTTCGTGAACAAGCACCACGTCGCGCCGGAGGCCGGCCGATGAACCCTTCGGCTCAGGCCGGGCAATACGTCCTCGCTCTTGATCAGGGCACGACGTCGAGCCGCGCCATCGTGTTCAACAAGTCGGGCACGTCGGTCGCGACCGCGCAACTCGAGTTCCCCCAGATCTTTCCCGGCCCCGGCCACGTCGAGCACGACCCCGAGGCGATCTGGTCCACGCAGCTGCAAACGGCGAAGGATGCGATCGCGAAGGCGGGGATCACGGCCAGCGATCTCGCCGCCATCGGCATCACCAACCAGCGTGAGACGACGGTGCTGTGGGAGAAGTCGAGTGGCAGGCCGATCGCGAACGCAATCGTGTGGCAGAGCCGCGTCACGGCGCCGATCTGCGATCAGTTGAAGGCGGCGGGGCACGAGGCGACGTTTCGAAAGAAAACCGGCCTGGTCGTCGACGCGTATTTCTCGGGCACCAAGATCAAGCACCTGCTCGACTCGTACGACGGCATACGCGAGCGCGCCGCCCGCGGCGAGATCCTGTTCGGCACCATCGATACGTTCCTGATCTGGCGGCTCACCGGCGGCAAGGTCCACGTCACCGACGTGAGCAATGCCAGCCGGACGCTGCTGTTCAACATCCACACGCTGCAGTGGGATGACGAGCTGCTGAAGCTGCTCGACGTGCCGCGGGCGATGCTGCCCGAGGTGAAATCGTCGAGCGAGGTCTACGGAGAAACCGATCCGAAGTTGTTCGGTACCGCTGTAAAGGTGGCGGGCAACGCCGGCGATCAGCAGGCGGCGCTGTTCGGACAGGCCTGCTTCGAACCCGGCACGGCGAAGAACACCTACGGGACCGGATGCTTCATGTTGCTCAACACCGGTGACAAGCCGGTGCCGTCTGAAAAAGGCTTGCTGACCACCGTGGCCTGGAAGATCGGCGGCAAGACCACCTACGCATTGGAAGGGTCGGTGTTTGTCGCAGGCGCGGCGGTGCAGTGGCTGCGCGACGGGCTGAAGGCAATCGAAGCGTCAGCCGACGTCGAACGGTTAATGTCGGAGGTCACGGATACCGACGGCGTCTACCTGGTGCCGGCGTTTGTCGGCCTCGGCGCGCCGTACTGGGATCCCCGCGCGCGCGGCGTGATCGTGGGTCTGACGCGCAATACCAAGATGGCGCACGTCGCGCGGGCGGCGGTCGATGCGATGGCGTATCAAACCCGCGATGTCCTCGAGGTCATGCAGCTCGAATCGAAGCTGCCGCTCACGACGCTCAAGGTCGACGGCGGCGCGTCTGCCAACGCCATGCTGCTGCAGTTCCAGGCCGACCTGCTGAACGTCACGGTGCGCAGGCCGGTCGTCGCCGAAACGACCGCGCTCGGCGCCGCCTATCTGGCGGGATTGGCCGTGGGCTACTGGGACGGCCTGGACGATGTGGCGCGCAACTGGGCGCTCGATCGCGAGTTCCGCCCGGCGATGGACGCCGCGGAGCGCGATCGTCTTTACAAGGGGTGGCTGAAAGCCGTCGGTCGATCGCTCGACTGGGAAACGTAAATACATCACACGGAAGCACAGAAACACAGAAACACAGAATCACTTTTCTAAACGCCCGTTCGTAGTCAGGCATTTAAGAAACCGTTGTTCTGTGTTTCAGTGTTTCCGAGTTTCAGTGTGAGGCATTTATCCAGCGGGGAAGAGCAGGGCCCGCGCCCAGTCGTTTCTCGCCGACATGTGGTACGCGAGCGCACGTGACAGGCCCGGCATGTAGGCTGCGGCCGGCACGAAGCCCGCGAAGTGCAGGCCTCTCTCCTCGTCGACGCACCACGCGCCGAGCTGGTGCGCATCGGGCTCGAGGCACTCGCTGGCATTGAGCTTCTGCGCAATCATCGGATCGGGCTCGACCGGCAGCATCAGGCGCATCTGCAGCCCGCTGCCGATCGCCGGATGCGGTTCACCGGCATCCAGCTCGAGCCGGGCCGGCAGCCCCGGCGCAAAATCCAGGTCGGCGTGGACGCGGTGTAATTCGTTCGCCGCGAGCAGCCACGGCCGCGGATCGAGGTGGACCAGCTGCGCCAGCTCCTCGGACTCAAACGGCGAGTCGGCGTCGCCGCGCTCCTGGTAAACCTCGCCGATCTTGACCATTTCATCGGGCGTGGTGCGCGGACCGCGCACCGGATGCGCCGACCTGGCCACGACAGCCCCGAATACGGCGGCGAGCTCCTGTGCTTCGGCGGAGGCGTCGGCGATTTGCAGCGCCATGGCGTGCAGCGCGATGGCGCGGGCGAGCAGGTAGTTCTCCGCCGTCAGCGACACCGAGGCATGAAGACGGATGGTGCCGGCCGCGACATCGGCGACGTACGCGCTCAGCGTCGCAAATCGGTTGACTGCGGCCAGCTGCGGCCACACCGACGAGGCGAACGTGACGTTCGCCAGCAGATCGGTCTCCATGTGCAGCGTCGTGAGCTCAATGCCCTGGAACTCTCGCGCCGGCGTGGCCCACACCCGCTGCGCCAGCGCCGAGGGCCACCACGTGAAGGCGTCGGCTCTCTGCACCGCCCATTCCGCTTCGAACTGCATGCGTTGGGTGAGGAACGTCAGGACATCTTCGACGAGGGGCATCAGTTCAGTCTAGTTTGGGCGGGTGGGTCGGGCAGGGCTGGTAGGGGAAAAGAGTTCATACATCGCAATCGCAGCCGCGGTCGTGACGTTCAGCGAATCGAGCGCGCCGCTCATCGGGATCCGGGCGCGCCTGTCCGCCGCGTGCATCGCCGGCTCCGACAGCCCTGCGCCTTCGGCGCCGACCAGCACCGCCACTTTCGGACCCGACGTGGTCATGTCTGCGATCGGCAGGGCGCGGTCGGACGGTGTCAGTGCGATCACCTGAAACTGTGACGCCCGCAACAGTGCGATCGCACCGGGCCATTCTCCCGCCTGCACGAAGGCCACCGCCAGTGTCGAGGCCATCGACGTGCGGATCGCTTTTCGATAGAGCGGATCGCCGCAACCCGGACCGAGCACGACGAGATCCACACCGAACGCTTCGGCGCTTCGAAACAGTCCGCCGACATTATCAGGGTTGCTGATGCCTTCGAGAATCAATGCCCGTTGCGCGCGATCGGCCCGCGCGCGATCGAGCGTCTGCTCCGGCTGTCGCGCCGCCAGCGCGAGGCAGCCGCGGTGGATGTTGAAGCCCGCGACGGCGTTCATCAGCGCTTGATCGGCAAGGTAAACCGGCGCGCTCGTGCGATCGAGCGCGGCGCCGAGGCTGTCGAATGCCGCCTTCGTGACGAGGATCGAGTGGGTCGTCCACTGCGACAGCGCGAGCAGCCGCGTGACCACCAGCCGGCCCTCGGCCACGAACAGCGATCGCGCCTGAAGGTAAGCGCCGTCGGCGACGCGCCGATAGTCGGCGACGCGCGGATCGTCCAGGGCGTCGATGGGAATGGAGACCGCCAACGATCAGCCCGGCTGCACCAGGCGCGCAAGCTCGCTGAACCATTCGAGCACCACGCGCAGCTCGGCGCGGCCCGCCGGACGCGCGCCGGCCTGGCGCACCAGCAGACGATCGGCGGCGGACGCGCCGCCGGCCAGCATCAGCGCATCGGCGTTCGGAATCTCGAGCGGCGTCGACGCGTCCAGCAGCGGCGACGTCCTGATCGCCGCCGCCATCGTCCGGCCACCGGTGCTGAAGTAAATAGTCTTGCCGTCCGCCGACCAGCACGGCCAGATGCCGCCTTCGCGCGACACCCGCGCGCGCGGGCCCCGGCCTGATGCCGGCCGAATGAAAATCTCCCATCGGCCGGACTCGTTGGACATGTAGGCAAGCCATGCTCCGTCGGGAGAAAAGCGCGCCCAGGTTTCATCGAACAACGTTCGCACCACCGGACGGCGCTCGCGGGTCTGCAGGTCGATCACCCAGATGTCGGCGCCGGTCATGGGCTGGAACTCGGTGAAGGCAAGATAGCGCGCATTGGGCGCCCATGAGGTCGGGAACTGGTTCCACTCGCTCAACACGAGCGGCGTGGCGGCCGGTGCATCGACCGGTTTGACGAACAGGTTAAAGGGTCCCGCTTTGCTGAAGGCGAAGGCAATCTCAAGTCCATCGGGCCGCCAGGTCGGACTCACGGTGTGGCCGTCGCCGAACTGCTCGCCGGCATCGAGCCAGTGAAGGGGCGCGTCATGTTCGGCGACATCACTAGGGACGTAGACAAGCGAACCGGTTCGCGAGAACGCGAAGCGCGGGCCGTCGAGCATCGCCCCCCGCGACACGCCGCTCACCGCCGGCCGGGCAGACTCGGTCGTCGCCAGGAGTTCCAAAGAGAAGCGTGCGGCTTCCAGGCGTCCTTGCCGCTCGAAGATCAAGTGCCCGGTAGGCGCGTAGCGTCCGAACGCCGCTCCGGTGGCGAGCACGGTGCGGCGGCCGCTGCGCCGATCGAGCACCGCCACATCGCTGCCGTCGAGTGAGACGGCCGTGAAGATGATGCCGCGATTACCGGGAAGCAGGTCCGGCCATCCGAGGTGAAGCTCGCGAGAGGCCGGCGCCGGCGTCGCCAGCACCACGGGATCGCCGCGCTGCGCGCTGATTCGCGCCAGCCCGCCACCCCGGCCGCCGCCAAACACGATCGTGTCGTCGTCGGCCCACGCCGCACCCGCGCCGCCGCGCGCGGCGCAGAGCACGATCGGATGGCCGCCATCGAGCGCCAGTTTCTGCAGGCTGCCGTGCGCGAAGAAGCCGATCCACTTTCCGTCAGGTGAGAAGAACGGATCGGTCGCGTCTTCAGTGCCGTCAATGGGTGTCGGTTCGTCGCGATCGATCGTCCTCAGAAACAATCGGGACCGGCCGCCACTCGCGCCCACGTATGCCATCTTCGAACCGTCGGCGGAAACAGCGACCGCGCCGCGGAGCGGATCGACCGGCGCATCGT
>JANOZI010000372.1:0-2298 GCA_031429375.1 Acidobacteriota bacterium
AAGGGCGAGTACGCCGGCGTGTCGATGTACGGCGCGAGCTACGCGGTGTGCACCGAGAACGGACCACAGACGCTGCAATGCGAGCCGCTCAATACCGGCCGAGCAACGGACTAGACAGGCACATCACACGGAAACACAGAATCGCCCTTCGACTCCGCTCGCGAAAACGCGACCGTCGCTCAGGGCAGGCGGAAACACCGAACTCTTGGTTTTTCAAGACGAAGAGTTTCTGTGCTTCTGTGTTTCTGTGCTTCGGTGGAAGGATTGACTCCATGCGTTACCAAATGCCGATTAGCCTGTTGGTGGTCCTCTCGCTGCTGATGGCCTGCGCCGGCGGGAGCACCGCGCCGGCTAAGCCGACGGCCGCCGATGCCGCGGCGTTCCTGAAAGAGGTCGATGCCAGGCTGCTCGCCCTGGGCATCGGCGCCAGCCAGGCCGGCTGGGTCCAGCAGAACTTCATCACCGTCGATACCGAGGCGCTCAACGCCAAGTCGAACAAGGCGTTCATCGAGGCGGTCGCGAAATACGCGAAGGACGCGACGCGCTTCGAGGGGTTGGATCTGCCGGCGGACGAGCGCCGGCAGATCAACCTGCTGAGGCTGTCGCTCGTGATGGCGGCGCCAACCGATCAAAAGGAAGCGACGGAGCTGACGACGATCGCCGCGCGAATGGACGGCGCCTATGGCCGCGGCAAGTGGTGCCCCGACGCCAAGAAAGAGGAGACCTGCCTCGACGTCGAGGAGATCACCGACATCATGGCGACCAGCCGCGACCCGAAGCGGCTGCACGAGGTCTGGGCAGGCTGGCACACCATCTCCGTCCCGATGCGGAAGGACTACCAGCGTTTCGCGGAGCTGTCGAACAAAGGCGCGAAAGAGCTCGGCTTCCCGGACACTGGCGCGATGTGGCGGTCGAAGTACGACATGCCGCCCGATGACTTTTCGAAGGAGATGGATCGCCTGTGGGAGCAGGTCCGCCCGCTCTATCTGTCGCTGCATGCCTACATGCGGATGAAGCTGCACGAGAAGTACGGCGACGTCGTGCCGGAGAAGGGCTCGATTCCCGCGCACCTGCTCGGCAACATCTGGGCACAGAGCTGGGAAAACCTCTACAACGACGTGGCGCCGAAGGCCGGGGCGCCGGCCTACGACCTCACCAGGATTCTCGCGGCGCGCAAGACCTCGGCGACCGACATGGTGAAATTCGGCGAGCGGTTCTTCGTGTCGCTCGGCCAGGCGCCGCTGCCGCCGACCTTCTACGAGCGGTCGCTGCTCGTGAAGCCGCGCGACCGCGACGTCGTCTGCCACGCCAGCGCATGGGACCTCGACCTGGCCGACGATGTGCGCATCAAGATGTGCATCGACGCGACCGCGGAAGACTTCATCACGATTCATCACGAGCTTGGGCACAACTTCTACCAGCGCGCCTACAAGGACCTGCCCGTGCTGTTCCGCGACAGCGCCAACGACGGTTTTCACGAAGCGCTCGGCGACACCATCGCGCTGTCGGTGACGCCCGGCTATCTCGTGAAGGTCGGGTTGCTGCCCAGGGCGCCCGACGCATCGGGTGACATCGGCCTGCTGCTGCAGCAGGCGCTGGCGAAGGTCGCGTTCCTGCCGTTCGGCTTGATGGTCGATCAATGGCGCTGGCAGGTGTTCTCGGGCCAGGTCACGCCGGCCAACTACAACCAGGCGTGGTGGGCGCTCAGGCAAAAGTACCAGGGCATTGCATCGCCCGAGCCGCGCGGCGAGGAGTTCTTCGATGCGGGCGCGAAGTATCACGTGCCGGGCAACACGCCGTATGCGCGCTACTTCCTCGCTCACATCCTCCAGTTCCAGTTTCACCGCGCGCTCTCTCAGGCCGCCGGCTGCACAACCGCGCTGCACCTCTGCTCGATCTACGAGAGCACGGCGGCGGGCGAACGGCTGAACAGGATGATGGCCATGGGCCTGTCGAAACCCTGGCCCGAAGCGCTCGAGGCGCTGACCGGCTCGAAGCAGATGGACGCGACGGCGATCATCGATTACTTCGCGCCGCTGCAGAAGTGGTTGGACGAGCAGGTCAAAGGCAAACCCATAGGCTGGTAATGCATTACACGGAAACACCGTAAGTTTTTTCACAAAAAGACTTCAGTGTTTCTGTGCTGCTGCCTGCCCCGAGCGTAGTCGAGGGGTGTTTCAGTGCGATGCATTGTCACGGCAGCCGAAGTGTCGCCGGACTTTCTCCACGGGTGAATCGGTCGCGATCTGAGAGCTGCCACGCGCTGGTGCGATGCGTCACGCCTGCCATGACTGCGGG
>JANOZI010000373.1:0-3148 GCA_031429375.1 Acidobacteriota bacterium
GACGTTCGAGAACGGCTCGTATTGCTCGTCCCAGACATGCTCGGCAATATCGCTCCGCCCGATCACCTCCCCGCGCCGGCGGGCGAAGAACTCCAGCAACGCATACTCGCGCGCGGTCAACCGGATCGCACGCGACCCGCGGGTCGCTTGCCGTGCGAGCGTATCGATCGTCAGGTTGCCGATCGTCAACATCTCGGGCACGATCGGCCGGGTGCCGCGCCGGATAATCGCGCGCAACCGCGCCAGCAATTCGCCAAACGCGAACGGCTTGGTCAGGTAGTCGTCGGCGCCACTATCGAGACCCAGGATGCGCGATTCGACGGCGTCCATCGCCGTCAGCAGCAGGATAGGCGTCAGCGCGCCGCGGGCCCGGATCTGGCGGCAGACCGCCAACCCGTCTCGCAGCGGCAGCATCACGTCGAGCACGATCGCATCGTAATTGGTCTCGAACGCCAGGCGAGACGCCTGTTCGCCATCCGCCGCCACATCGACCGCCATGGCCTGCTCGCGGAGGCCCTTGGCGATCAGCAGCGCCGCATCCGGCTCGTCCTCAGCCAGCAGGATTCGCATACGGCAATCGTGCCTCGAAAGTGGTGCGGCCGGCGTTCTCGTCGGTCACATTCAACGTCCCGCCATGCGCTTCCGCGACCCAGCGCGCGATCGACAGGCCGAGGCCGGCGCCGCCATCCGGCGTGCGGTTCGGATCGAGCTTCACGAACCGTTCGAACACACGCTCGCGGTCGCGGAGAGCGACACCGGGGCCGTCATCGGATACGGCCAGGCGCAGCGTCGCCGCGTCGACCCGCAAATCGACCCAGGTGTGGCCGCCGATGGGCGCGTGCCTGACGGCGTTGCCGAGCAGGTTCGACACCAGCTGACGCGCCAGTTCCTCATCACCGTCATACGACAGGTCTGCCGCAATGTCGCTGACGATCGTCACCTGCCGCGCGTCGGCGAGCAGCCGTGCGCTGCGGACGCACTCGGTCACGATCTCATCGAAATAAAAATCGTTCGCGACGAGCCGCCGCTGTCCGGCGTCGACCCGGGCCAGCAAAAACATGTCTTCCACCAGGCCCGACAATCGCCGCGCCTGTTCACCGACAATCCGGAACGACTCGCGGTAGTCGTGTTCGGCACGTCCCTCGCGGGCCAATGTCACTTCCGCGGCGGTGCGCACCACCGACACCGGCGTGCGAAGCTCGTGCGAGGCATCGGCCATGAATCGGCGCTGCTGATCGATGGCGACGTGAAGGCGATCGATCAGGCCGTTGAAGGCCCGCGCCAGCGTGCCGATCTCATCGTCCGGGTTGGTGATAGTCAGGCGGCGGGGATCGGCGGCCGTGATCGCTGAGGCTTCGTTCGCCATCCGCCGCACCGGGCCTAGCGCCCGGGTCGCGGCAATGGCGCCGCCGATGGCGGCCAGGAGCAGGGCGATCGGCACCGCCACGAGGATCGTGCGCTGCAACATCCGGCCTTCGCGCACCACTTCTTCGAGCGATGCCGCGATGGCGATCCGATACGGTCGTCCCGCGACGGTCACGGCGCCGGCTCGGATCCGCGCGTCTCCGTTGAGCCCCGGATGCGTCCACGCATGCTCGGGTGAGGCGTGCGCGCTGACATCTCCGGCATCAAGCCCGTTCCACTGCGCACCCACCAGTTGGCCCGACGGATCGAAGACGGCAATGCCACGCTTTGGAAGACGGAGCTCCTCGAGCATGCCCGCAACCGCCTCGGCTCCCGGTCCAAGCTCCTCGGCCTCCGTAGCCAGCACGCCCGCAACGGTCACTATGTCGTTGGCCAGCGCCTCGTCGAGTGTCGCCGTATCAACCCGTGGCTGGAGCCACGTCAGTACGCCGCAGAAGATGAGGAGGATTGCAGTCAGCGTGCCGGCGAACCAGAGAATCAGGCGAGTGCGCAGTGTCATGGCGACCGTCGGGATCATACTGCCGCGGGCAGCTCCAGAACGCCGATTGACGAGCCGCCCATGATCGGGCAGGATGCGCGCATGTCGAGGGTTTCTCGTCGCGCCGTCCTGAAGGCGCTCGGCACAACCGCAGCCCTGCTGCCCGCGCTTTCTGCCGACGGCGTGCTCGCCTTCGAACGGATTCAAGCCGGCAACGCGGCGCCCCTGCCCAGGGTGCTGCCGGCGGCGGGCTTCCACACGCTCGAAGTCCTGGTCGAAGCCATCATCCCCACCGACGAGCGATCGCCCGGCGCGAAAGAGGCGCGCGTCGCCGATTACATCGACCTCCTCCTGAGCGAAAGCGAGCCGGAGCTGGTGCTGCGGTGGATGGGCGGACTGGCGGCACTCGATCAAACCGCGACGGCGCGATTCGGCGTCGCCTTCGCCGGCCTCAACCCGGCGCAACTCGACGCGATCCTCACCGGCATCAGCAAGAACGAGAGTGACCCCGCCACACCGCTCGAAGAGTTCTTCGTCATGAGCAAGCAGGCCACCATTCGCGGCTACTACACGTCGGAGATCGGCATCCATCGCGAGCTGCGCTACAAGGGCAATCAGTTCCTGCAGGAGTTCGTCGGCTGCGCCACCGAAGACGGCAAGGATTGCCCGCACTGCGGGCAGAAAGCCAAAGCCTGACATGCAAACCGACGCCACGCTCACGCAGAATCTCGACCCCATCACGCAGGAATCGCGACAGCTGGCCGCCGCCATCACGCCGGGGTCCGCGCAGTGGGACGTCATCGTCGTCGGCAGCGGCGCCGCCGGAGGCATGGCGGCGTTTCAACTGGCGATGGCCGGCGTGAAAGTGCTGCTGCTCGAAGCGGGCCGCATGATCGACGTCCGCACCGAGTACCGCACGATGGAATGGCCGTACGCGTCGATGCGGCGTCACCGGCTGCCGCCGGGCGAGCGCCCGATCGCGGTCGCCGAATACAACTTTCTCGATCGGCCGTACGGCACCAATCCCGCTCTGGCGAAGTACAAGAAGGTCGCGTCGTACGCGTCCAACACCTTCACGCGGAACTGGCTGCCCGACGAACGCGACAATCCGACCACGGGCACCCCGTACGCGCTCGTCCGCGCGCGGATTCTCGGCGGACGCACCAACTTCTGGGGACGCGGCGCGCTGCGCTACGGGCCGCTGCAGTTCAACGCCGCCAGCCGCGACGGCTTCGACGTCGATTG
>JANOZI010000374.1:0-10426 GCA_031429375.1 Acidobacteriota bacterium
ATGCCAAGCAGGATGCCGGCGTATGCAAACCCCGCGGCCTCGATGCCCGGTGTGCGGCGCAAGCGCGCCAGCAAGGTCTCGATCGTTTCAGTCTTCCGAGCCGTCGAATACTCCGGCGGGAGAACAAGCTGAAAGGCCAGCGCCCTGGCCGCGTCGTAGCCCTTGTCGACCTGCGACAACTTCAGAAAGCTGTGTGCGAGCAGGCCGGCGCCCACGAGCAACACCGTGGCCATCACCAATTGACCGACGACAAGTGCCATGCGCGTGCGCGCCTCGCGCCGCGAGCGGCCGGCGCCGCGCGAGCCCATCGCCTGGAGGTGATTGGTCCGCGACAGGTGCAAGGCCGGCAACACGCCGAAGATGATGCTCGTGACTGCGGCGAGGGTCAGCGCGATCGCCAGCACACGCCAGTCGACGATGACTTCATTCGCGCGCGGAAGAATCGTTTGCCCGAAGACGAGCCGGAAGATGCCGTCAGATTGGACGGTCGCCAGATTCTTGACGAGCGCGACTCCGGCGGCACCCACGGCCGCGCCCAGCACGCCGCCGACCAGCGACAGCACCGCACATTCGGCCAGAATCTGCCGGACGATTCGGCCACGGCTTGCGCCGATCGCCAGCCGGACGGCGATTTCACGCTGACGCGCACTGCCGCGCGCCAGCAACAGGTTCGCGACGTTGGCGCAGACGATCAGCAGCAACACCGCCACCGCGGTGAGCAAGACCCGCAACGCCGGCTTGAGCGGCCCGACGACGCTGTCCTTCAGGAGCTCGGCCTGAATCCGCGGGCCGGTCAGGGGTGGCGCAGCCGCCGGCCGCGGCGGCCGCAAGGCGCTGCCGATCGTGTTGGCCTCCTCCGAGGCCATCGCCAGCGACACGCCGTCACGAAGGCGGCCGATGAGCGGCCCGACCCCGATCCCGCCCGGACGCGGATTGCTCGGCATCACAATCGGCGTGTAGTAGTCGACGGTGGAGCCCAGTTGTTCCAGGCCCTCTGGCATCACGCCGATAATCGCCAACCCGCGGGTCTGGTTCGCGCTGCGAACTTCGATAGCTGTGCCAATCACCGACGGATCGGCGTGGAAGTAGCGCTGCCAGGTGTCGAAGCTGAGAACGACGACATCACGATTGGCATCGTCAGACGATTGAATAGCGCGGCCCAGCATCGGCGCCGCACCGATCACTTCGAAGTAGTTGGTCGAAACGGTGCCGCCGGCCAACCGGACGGCGCCTTCACGCGTGCGAATCAGCGCCTGCGGGTTGTAGGTGGCCGCGGCGATGCCGGACAACGTTCTGGTGCGGCTCCGCCACTCGAGGTACTCCTCATAAGTGATCGCCTGCATTCCCGGCGGGCGCTCGTTCTCGACGATGCGGATCAGGCGATCTGCGTCTGGAAACGGCAGCGGCTGCAGCAACACCCGATCGACGACGCTGTAGATCGTGGTCGTGGCGCCGATGCCGATCGCGAGCGTCAACACCGCGGCGATGGTGAAGGCAGGACTCTTCGACAGCGACCGCACGGCGTAAATGGCGTCCTTGCCGGCATCTTCGATCCAGCGGAACGAGCGCGCATCGCGTTGGCGTTCCTTCGCCTGGTCGATGCCGCCGAACGCGCGTCGGGCCGCGAGCTTCGCCTCCTCCGGCGCCATGCCGCGGCGCGCGTATTCATCTTCCAGCAGCGCCAGGTGCGCGCCCATTTCTCGCGCCAGGTCGGTCTCGGCGCGATCGCGGCGGAACAGCGTCAAGATCCGAAAGGCAAGTCGTCGCAGCAATGCCATCACTCGACCCTCAAGCTTCGACCGGCAGGATGGTGTCGACCACGCCGTCAATCGCGGTGGTCGCGCCGATGCCCATCGCGAGCGTGACGATGGCCGCGATCGTGAAGCCGCGGCTGCGCGCCAGCGATCGCACCGCGTAGGAGAAGTCCGACATGATTACGACTCGAGCAGCAGCTTATCGACGAGCCCGGCCAACCGGCGCCAGCGTTCGGCCTGCTTGCCGAGCTCGCGCTCGCCCGGCTTGGTGATCGCGTAGTACTTCGCGTCGCGATTGCTTTCGGTTTTCTGCCAGGTCCCCTTGATCCAGCCCTTTTGTTCGAGCCGGATCAATGCAGGGTAGAGCGTGCCCTGGTTGAGGGAGAGGTGATTGTCGGCGACCTGCTCGAGCCGGGCCGCCAGCCCGTAGGCATGCTGCGGGCCCATGGTCGAAAGCGCGCGCAGGACGATCAGGTCCAACGAGCCCTGGAGTAACTCGACTTTGGAGTCTTCACTTGCCATACCAGTGGAGACACTCTCACGGCTCCCACTTGAATGTCAAGTGAAGCGACGGGACCGGAACCGAGCGCGTCGTCAGCTGTGAGCGCGAGCAGGTAGGGGAGTCAGTAATGCGGCGACCGCTGTTACAGCAATGACCGCCGCGAGCAGATAAAACATCGCCGCGTAACTCCCGGTCCACTCGACGCACCACGCGAGCAGCAGCGGGCCCGAGGCGGACGCGACCACCGTGAGCGCCTGGGCGGCGCCCTGGATGCGGCCGAGGTTGCGCCGGCCGAACACGCGTGGCCACACGCTGAAGAACAGCACCATCACGAGGCCGCCGCCGAGGCCCATCGCGACCGCCCACGACATCACCTGCGCGAGCGTCGCTACATGAGGAAGAACGGCGAGGCCCGCGGTCAGAATGAACAGCGACACCGCGAGCAGCTTCGGCAGCGAGACGCGGGTTGCGAGCCAGCCACCGCCGAAGTTGCCGACCAGTGCCGTCATCGCCGTCACGATCAACGTCTGGTAATAGACGGTCGGGCCGAACCCGCGCTCGGCGAGGATGGATTCGTTGAAGAGCCCGATGCCCGAGGCCACCAGGCCGTAGAGGGCTGCGCCGATCGCAAACACCCAGAAGGTCGGCGTGGCCAGCGCGTCTTTCCACCCCATGCCGGACAAACAATCTGCCGCGGCGGAAGGCGTCAACGGCTTGTGCTCACCGTCGGGCAGTACGCCGATCGCCTCCGGGCTGCGGCGCGCGAGCAACCACGACAGCGGCGCGAGACCGGCCACGAGCGCGATTCCCACGGCCAGCCACGCGGCCCGCCAGCCGCGCGACTGCACCAGCGAGCCGACGAGCGGGAACGCCGCCATGAAGCCGATGCTCATGACGATGCTGTAGACCGCCATCGCGGTGTCGATCTTGCGCACGAACCATTGACCGACCATCGCGAGGCTGACGACCGACAGCGCGCTCTGCCCAAGCCCGCGCGTCAGCGTGACGGCCAGCGCGAGCGACCAGAACGATCGCACCTCGCTCATCAGGCATACCACCGCTCCCAGCGACAAGGCCACTGCGGTGAGCACGGCACGAGCGCCAAAGCGATCGATGAAACGGCCGACACCGATCGCACACAGTGACCCGGCGAGTGTGCCCCAGAGGTTGAGTTGTGCGTAGTCGATGCGGCTGATGGCCAGGTCGGCCATGAGCGGCTCGGTGATGAGACCAAGCCCCTGCGTGCGTCCCGGTAATGTCCCGACCATGGCTGCCGCCGCGAGCAGCAACATGGTCCAGCCGTAGTAGACGCGGGGCATGGAGTTTGACAATAACCAATAACCAATTACGAATAACCAAAGGGTTTGCGTTCGAGATTGCGAAGTCGTTACTGCAAATTCAATTTTGGTAATTGGTTATTGGTTATTCAAAGGAGCATCTTCCCTCATGTAGTCTTGAGCGTGTCGTTCTGGTCCCGCCAGTCGATTGCCGTCAAGTTGCCGGTGACGCTGGTGCTGCTGTTGCTGGCGGCGTTCGGCGCGATGGCGATCGTGTCGTATTTCGAATTGCGCCGGGCGGTGGTGGCGATCGCCAGCGATCGGCTCGAGCAGGCGGCCCGGCAAATGGCCGGCGTGCTCGGCAGCTCCTCGGTGCAGCGACTCGCCCTGATGAAAACGCTGATGAACGACCCGGACGTCAGGGGATATTTGCGCGCGCCCGATCCGTCGCGCGCGGCGGCGGCCGACGTGGCGATGCGGACATACCTGGGTAACGCTGCGGAAACCGGCAACGTGGAGCTGTGGGATCCGGCCGGCCGCCGGCTGATCGCCGTCGGCGCCACGTTCGCCGAGGCGACGGGCCCTGAACTCGAGCTGCTCAAGGCCGAGCTGCCGGCGGCCGGCGCACCGGTGATCGGAAAGCTGCGGCTCGAAGGCATCGACTCGGTGGTTTATGCCGTCGGCGGCCCGATTCCTGAGGCCGGTTCCACGCTCGGCTTCATCGTCGAGCGGCGCCGGCTGGCAAATGCCGCGCAGACCCAGCAGACCATGGCGCTGCTTGCCGGCTTGATCGGCGGACAGGCGTCGATCGTCATCGGCAATGTAGACGGCAGCCGGTGGACCGATCTGGCGCAGCCCGTCGCGGCGCCGCCGATCGACATCTCGAGTACGTCCGGGCTGCTCGACTACCAGCGGCCGGGCATGCCGCGGACGCTGGCGCGCGCGGCGCCGGTACCGGCGACGCCGTGGCAGGTCGTCGTCGAATTTCCGCGACACACCGTGCTCGAGCCCGCCGATCGCCTCGTCAGAGAATCCGCGGTCATCGCCCTGGTGCTCCTCACCATTGCCGCGATCGTCGGCTGGCTGTTGAGCCGCCTCTTGACCACGCCGCTGCGCCGCGTCACCGAGGCGGCCGAGGCGGTGGCGGAATCGCGGCCTTCGGTTCCCATCGCCTCCAACCGGCAAGACGAGCTGGGGCGGCTGGCCGAGTCGTTCAACACCATGGCCAGGAACGTGGCCCTCGCCCGCGCCGAGCTCGAACAACGCGTCGAGGCGCGCACCGCCGAGCTGAGCTCGGCCAACCGCGAGCTCGAAGCCTTCAGTTATTCGGTGTCGCACGATCTGCGCGCGCCGGTCCGCGCGATTGTCGGGTTCGTGCAGATCCTCGAGGAGGATCACGGCGAGAAGCTGGATGCCGACGCGCGGCGATCGCTCGAGCGCGTCAAGGTCAACGCCCGGCGGATGGGCGCCCTGATCGACGACCTGCTGGCGTTCTCGCAGATCGGCCGGACGCCGATGTCGCGGCAGCGGATCAATATGTTGCAGCTGGCGCAGAGCGTGGTGGACGAGGCGGTCCGAACCGCCGCGCCCCGCGCGATTGCCTTCACCGTGGAGCCGTTGCCGCCGGCGTTTGGCGAGCCCTCGCTCATCAACCAGGTGCTGGTCAATCTGGTGGCCAACGCGGTCAAATTCACGGGGCGCCGCGACCACGCCTCGGTCACGATCGGCTCCCGGCCGGACGGCGACGGCGCCACGGCCTATTTCGTCCAGGACAACGGCGCCGGCTTCGACATGCGACATGCCGATAAACTGTTCGGCGTGTTCCAGCGGCTGCACAAACCGGAAGACTTCGAAGGCACCGGCGTCGGGCTGGCGATCATCGACCGCATCATCACCCGCCACGGCGGGCGGGTCTGGGCCGAGGGCCAGGTCGACGCGGGCGCGACCTTCTACTTCTCGCTGCCGGCCAACCCATGAAGCGCCTCCTGCTGCTCA
Source organism: Acidobacteriota bacterium (assembly GCA_031429375.1). Classification (GTDB taxonomy): domain Bacteria; phylum Acidobacteriota; class Vicinamibacteria; order Vicinamibacterales; family UBA2999; genus 12-FULL-67-14b. The sequence goes on from JANOZI010000374.1 coordinate 5,529, forward strand.
CGACGCTCGTGTTGCTCGGCGGCCGAGCCGCGTCGGCACAAGACTGGCCGGAGTTTCGCGGCCCGGGCGGACAGGGCCATTCGGCCGAGCGCGACCTGCCGCTCGAATGGGACGAAACGCGCAACGTGGCGTGGAAGACGCCGCTGCCCGGCCTCGGCTGGTCGTCGCCGGTCGTCTCGGGCGGCAGGGTCTGGATCACGACCGCGATCGAACAGCGCGGCGTGTCGCTGCGGCTGATGGCGTTTGACATCGCGACCGGGCGCGAGGCGCTCAACGTCGAAGTGTTTCACCTGACCGGCGCCCGCCGCGAGATCAATCCCAAGAACAGCTGGGCGTCGCCGACGCCGATCGTGGACGGCGACCGCGTCTACGTGCACTACGGCGCCGACGGCACCGCCGCGCTCTCGACCGACGGCACGGTGATCTGGAAACAGCGCTTCGAATACCAGTCGCAACACGGCGCGGGCGGATCGCCCGTGCTGCACGGCGGATTGCTGATCTTCAACTGCGACGGCAGTGATGCGGCCTTCGTCGTCGCGCTCGACAAGACCACCGGGAAAGTGAAATGGAAGACGAACCGGCGCTATCCCGCCGATCAGGCCTACACCACGCCGCTCGTGATCCGCGTCGGCGATCGCGATCAACTGATCAGCGTAGGCGCGTTTCGCGCCACGGCGTACGATCCCCTGACCGGCAAGGAAATCTGGCGCGTCGGTTATTCGGACGGCTTTTCCAACGTGCCGCGGCCGATCTTCGGCCATGGCCTGGTCTACATCGCCACGGGATTCCAGCAGCCCGCCATGCTGGCCGTTCGTCCCGACGGGGCCGGCGATGTGACGAAAAGCCACGTGGCCTGGAAGCTCACCCGGGGCGCACCACTTACGCCGTCGCCGATCATCGTGGGGGACGAGTTTTACATGGTCAACGACGGCGGCATCCTCTCGTGCCTCGACGCCAGGACCGGGACGGTCATCTGGCAACAACGCCTGGGCGGCTCGTACTCCGCCTCTCCGGTTTTTGCCGACGGGCGCATATACTTTCTCGCCGAGCAAGGGGTGACGACCGTGATTGCCCCGGGCAAGGAATTCCGCCGGCTGGCGACCAACTCGCTGGACGGCGGGCTGCTGGCATCAATGGCGGTCTCGAACGGATCGCTGTTCTTGAGGACGGATAGCCATCTGTACCGGATCGCCCAGGGGCGCTAAACGATCGCGCTGTTATGGCGTATTGATATTTTGGAGAACCTTTAATGACCACTAGGCTGCGTTATCTTTTTCTGTGCGTGTTGTTTGCCGGTGTCACGTCCGAGGCCCAGGCCCAGGCCACGGCGACCGGCCAGAAGCCCTTCGAACCGCAGGTCGGCCAGGCCGGCAAAGACGTGGTGTGGGTCCCCACGCCGCAGGCGGTGGTCGACAAGATGCTCGACCTGACCCACGTCACGAAGAACGATGTGGTGATGGATCTCGGCTCGGGCAACGGCATCACCGTCATTACTGCCGCCAAACGCGGCGCGCGCGCCATCGGCATCGAGTACAACCCCGACATGGTCGAGTTGTCGAAGAAGAACGCCGCCGAAGCGGGCGTGAGCGACCGTGCCACCTTCATCAAGGCCGACCTCTTCGAGACCGACCTGTCGAAGGCCGACGTCATCACGATGTTCCTGCTGCCGTCGATCAATATGAAGCTGCGGCCGAAGATCCTCGACCTCAAGCCCGGCACGCGCATCGCTTCCAATACGTTCACGATGGAAGACTGGCAGGCCGACGAAACCGCGACCATCAGCGAGGGCTGCTCGAGCAGCTGGTGCACGGCGCTGTACTGGATCGTACCCGCCAAGGTCGCCGGCCGCTGGACCACACCGAACGGCGAGCTCAACCTGACGCAAACGTTCCAGATGCTGTCGGGCACGCTGGGCAACCAGGCGGTGCAGGGCCGCCTGCGCGGCAACGAGATCACGTTCACGTCCGGCACCACGAAGTACACCGGCACGGTTGACGGCAACACCATGAAGATCACCGGGCCGACCGCGTTCACCGCCACGAAGAAGATGTAAAACCGCGGAACTAAAGTTCCGCGCTACGCCGCAGGAGAGGTCGTCATGAAACGCGTATTTGCACTCGGCATCGTTGTCGCATCGGGACTGCTGTCGATGACCGTCGCCGCTTTCCAGGCGCCGGCGGCCACGGCGCCCAAGGTGCTCGACATCGTGAAGGTGCGGGACAACCTGTATGTGATTACGAGCTCGAGCCCCACTCCGCCGGAGTTGTTCAGCGGCGGCAACGTAGCGGTATTCATCACCGACGCGGGCGTCACGCTGGTCGACACCAAGCTGGCGGGCTGGGGACCGGCACTGATCGAGAAGATCAAGTCGGTGACGAACAAACCCGTCACGACCATCATCAACACCCACACGCACGGCGACCATACCGGCAACAACGACGCGTTCGGCAAGGTCGAGGTCGTGGCGCACGAAAACACGAAGGCGAACATGATGAAGATGCCCGCCTTCAAGGGCAAAGAGCCGTTCTTGCCCGGCAAGACCTATAAAGACAAGCTGACGCTCGGCAAGGGCAAGGATCAGATCGATCTGTATTACTTCGGCGCCGCGCACACCAGCGGCGACACGGTGATCGTCTATCCGGCGCTGCGCGTGCTCCACATGGGCGATATGTTCGCCTGGAAGGACGCCCCAGGGTGCGACCGCAACAACGGCGGCAGCTGCATCGCGTATCCCAGGACGCTGGCCAACGTGGTCGCCGGCGTGAAGAACATCGACACCGTGATCCCCGGGCACTCCCCGATGATGACGATGAAGGATGTGCAGGGCTATCAGCGGTTCATGACCGACCTGGTGGCGGCGGCTCAGGCGGCGCAGGGCGCCGGCAAGACCGTGGACGACGCGTTTGCCGCATTCGACATCGCCAAGTACCCGGGCTACAAGAACGAACGCGTCAAGGCGGCGATGCAGACCGTCTTCGACGAGATGAAGAAGTAGAGGCGGGAGACCCGCCTCTACGCCCGCCGCTACGGCACCGAAATCGATTCGCCTTTGAGCGGCGGCGTGTGCACCGGAAGACGGCGTGCGCGCGTCGCCTGCTCGAAGCTGTAACCGAGCGCGATCAGGCGCGGCTCGCTGAACGCCGGTCCCAGGAACGACACCGCGACCGGCAGGCGGTCGCCGGTGAAACCTGCAGGCACAATCAGATCCGGAAAGCCCGTCAGGTTGGCGATGTTGGCCGGTGAGCTCGCACCGCCGCCCGGCACATCCGGCGGCGCCGCCACGAGCGGCGGCCGCATTGATGACGTCGGATAGACGATGGTGTCGAGCTGCTGCGACGCGAGCAGTCCTTCAACCACCGCACGCATCAACGGCAGCCCGTGGTCGCGCACGGCCTTGTAGCCGTAGTCATCGAGCGTGCCGCTGCCGGCTTCGCGCTTCATCAGCGTCCAGCGGCCGGGATTGGGGCCCGCGCCATCGGGCCGCGGCGCGTTCACTTTGCGCGCGCGCTCGATCAACTGATCGAGCGTCTTCGGATACTGCGGCCCGGTGGTGGCGAGGTAGTCCTTGATCTGCGCGGCGAACTCCGGGTAGCGAATCGCGTTGTAGAACTCGCCCTTCGCCGCGAGCAACCACGCCGGAAAGCGCACGTCGACGAGCGTCGCGCCGGCACCCCGCATGGCGTCGAACGCCGCGTCCATCACCCAGTCGACGTCGGCGTCGTGGCCCATGAAGTCGCGCGCCACGCCGATGCGCGCGCCGCCGAGCGCCGTGGCGTTGAGGTATTTCGTGTAGTTGGTTTCGAAGCGTCCTTCGCTCTTCTTCGTCGCGGCGTCGGCCGGATCAACGCCGGTCATCACGCCGAGCGCGGCGGCCACGTCCGCAACGCTTCTCGCCATCGGCCCGCCGGTATCGAAGCTGAGGCCGAGCGGGATGATGCCGTCGCGGCTCAACAATCCGTGCGTCGGTTTCAGGCCGGCGATGCCGTTGGCGGTGGCGGGTCCGCGGATCGATCCGCCGGTGTCGGTGCCCAGGCCGACGGTGGCATACGCCGCGGCAATGGCGGCGCCGGTGCCGCCCGACGATCCCGACGGCGTGCGCAGCAGGTCGTGCGGATTGCGGGTCGCGCCGCCGAGCGAGCTCGTCGCGGCGCCGGATGCGAACTCCGACATATTGACCTTGGCCAGGACGATCGCGCCGGCGTTTCGCAACTTCTTCACCACGAACGCATCGTCGGGCGGGGTCGAACCCTCGAGCAGGATCGACCCGCCTGTCGTGGGCAGGTCGGCGGTGTCGTAGTTGTCCTTGAGGACGATGGGAATTCCGTGGAGCGCAGAGCGCGGCCCCTTTGCCTTGCGTTCCGCGTCGAGCGCACGCGCGGTGTCGAGCGCCTTCGGATTGAGGGTGATGACCGCGCGCAGACTGGGGCCTTGCCTGTCGTAGGCCTGGATGCGCGCGAGGTGAAGCTGAACCAGTTGCTCGGACGTGAGCGTGCCGGCGGCGAACGCGGCGTTGAGATCCGCGATGGTCGCGGCGTCGAGATCGATTGCCTTGCGGGCGGTGACCGGCGTGAGCGCGGTGATGAGCACGGCGGCGAGAATCGATCCGCGCAGCGCGATGCTGCCGCGTTTGGAGTTGAGCATGGTCGTCATGGCAGGCCCATTATGGACCCGCGCCCGGGGGACTGACAAAGCGCGAAAAACCGCGCCAAACTGCTGATCGGAATTCGGTTCTCGGGCGACCGCCCAACCGCGAATTTCAGGCGCAAATGTCTATGAATGTCACCAAAAGTCATATGTTCTTGCCCCATCCATACAGGCAAGAGATTAGGTGTATAGTCCAACCAGATTGACTAGGAGCCCGAGGTAGCCCCGGGGCGGGGAGCTCCTGTTTTCGTGGG
>JANOZI010000375.1:0-9261 GCA_031429375.1 Acidobacteriota bacterium
ACTTGATCGCGCCCGCGCGCTGTGCGCCGGCAGGAAGTAGTAGAATCGCGCGAATCCGTGCCCTTCTCGCCACAACCCCGCGCGTTTCGTCGATCTGTCTACGCGGCCGGTCTCGTCCTCTTCTTCATAGGCCTGGGCGCGCCTCTCGCCGTGCTCACAGCCAGGCACCTTCAGCCCGGCAGCCCGACCCCGCCGCCGGCTCCGCCTTTCGTGGCTGCTTCGAGTGATGTCGAACACCCGGAAGATGAAATCCGGCTGGCGCTCGAGCGCCTCTCGCTGGCCGCGGTATTCGGCACGGCGCTGGCGCTGCGGCCGCGGCGCCGCAGCCAGGGCGCCCGCAAGGTGGTGGTGATCCAGACGCAGATCATGCTGGCCGTGGTCGGCGCCGTGATCATGCTCGTGGTCGGCAACAGCCTGTCGCGCGCCTTCGGCATCGTCGGCGCCGCCGGACTGATTCGCTATCGCTCGACCATTGCCGATCCGAAGGACGCGGTCGTGATGTTGTCGGCGCTGGCATCCGGGCTCGCCGTCGGGGTGGGCTTGTTCAAGCTCGGCGCGGTGGCCACGGTGTTCATGATGTTCGCGCTCTGGCTGGTCGAGTACTTCGAGCCGCCGGCGCGAAAGCTGTTCGAGCTCAGGCTCAAGACCCCCGATGCCGCGGAATTCCGGTCCAGGGCCGAGGACGTGCTCAAGGCGCTTGGCCTCGAACACGAACTGATGGTGGAGGACGAAGGCGAAATTCGCTATAACGTCTCGGCGCCGGTCAATGTGAGGACGAAGGACGTCTCGGACACGCTGAAGCTCGTCGCCGGCGGCAACGTGGTCGTGAGGTGGGAAGAGCGGCGAGCGCGCTAGCCCGGCTATTCCTTCAGATCGACGATGGTCGCTCCGCCGCCGCCCTGGTTGTCCGGGGCGGGGTAGTGTTTCTCGACGAGCGGGTGGGTCTTCAAGAACTTCTGCAAGCCTTTGCGAAGTGCGCCGGTGCCGTGACCGTGCACGATGCGGATCTGCTGCACGTCCGTGACGAGCGTGTCGTCGAGAAAGTGCGACACGCGATCGACGGCTTCGTCGACGGTGAGGCCGATCACGTTCAGCTCGCTCAGCGACCCTTCGCGCGGCTTGAGGTCGACGTTGACGCGAACTCTTGCCGGTGGCGACAAACCTTTAGGTTTGTCTGGGGGCGCAGAACCAATCACGCGCAAGTCCTTCACCCTTGCGCGCATGCGCTTGCCGCGCACATCGACCTCCGCCTGGTTGCCGTCGATCGACACGAGAATGCCTTCGAGGCCCATGCCGGCCGAGACCCGCGCCCCGACTTCAGGCGGGTCTAAAGCCCCGCCTCTACGCGCCGAATGTAGAGGCGCGTCTGTAGACTCGCCTCCGGGATGCCGCAGACCCTCGACGATGCGATCGATCTGCGATCGGGCGTCCGCGCGCGCCGCGCCCGACTCGCCGGTGTTGATCGCCGCGCGCAGTGAGGCCTTCTCGGCCAGCGCCTCCGATTTCTCCTTCAGCTGATCGATCACCGCATCGACATCGCGCTTCGCCTGCCGCATCCGCTCGTCGAGCCGCTCGTTCAAGCGCTTCTTGAACACCTCTTCCCGCTCGGCGAGGGTGCGCTCGCGCGTGGTCAGCTCCGCGTTGGTTTCGTTGAACGCGCGCCGCTCGCGTTGGAGCTTGACCCGCTCGGCCTCGAGCGTGCGCGCCTGTGCGTCGAGGCGCGACAGGTGCGCCTGGAGCCGCTTCTGATCGTCGCTGAGGTAACCGCGCGCCGCAGCGATCACCGCTTGCGGCATGCCGAGCCGTTGCGCCATTTCGATTGCCAGGCTGCGCCCCGGCGCGCCGTAGATCAACCGATAGGTCGGCGCGAAATTGTGCGGATCGAACGCGAACGCCGCCACCGCCACGCCCTCGGTGCCGATGCCCCAGGTCTTGACCGAATCGAAGTGCGTGGTGGCCATGACCAGCGCGCCGCGCTGCCGGAAGTGCTGCACGATCGCCGTCGCCAGCGCGCCGCCTTCGTTCGGGTCGGTGCCGGTGCCGACCTCGTCGAGCAGCACCAGCGCGGGCAGCTCGAGCGCGCGCTCCATCGCCACCAGGTTGGTGATGTGCGACGAAAACGTGCTCAGGCTCGCTTCGATCGACTGCTCATCGCCGATGTCGGCGAAGACCGAGCGGAAGACCGGCAGCCGCGCGACCGCCGCCGGCAGGTGCAGGCCGGCTTGCGCCATCAAGGCAAACAAACCGGCGGTCTTCAGCGCCACCGTCTTGCCACCAGTGTTGGGGCCCGTGATCAGCAGCACGCGGTTGGGCGGATCGAGCAAGACGTCGACCGGCACCGGCCGCTCGAGCATCGGATGCCGCGCCGCCTTCAGCTCGAGGCTGGTGTCGGCCGTGAACTCCGGCCGGATGCCGTTGATCCTCGTGCCATAGCGCGCCTTGGCCTGCAGCACGTCGACCTCGCGCGCGACCCGCTCGGTGTTGGCCAAATCCGCAGGCCGGGCGCGGAACCGATCGGTCAGCTCGAGCAGAATGCGCAACACCTCTTCGCGCTCGCGATCCTCGAGCTCGACGATGTCGTTGTTGATTTCGACGGTGGCGGCCGGTTCGAGAAAGAGGGTGGCGCCGCTGGCGGAGCTGCCGTGCACGATGCCCGGCACGTTGCCGCGATGCTCCGCGCGCACCATCAGGACGTAGCGGCCGTTGCGCTCGGTGACGACCTCGTCTTGCAGGTACTTCGCCGAGTCTCTGCCACGCGTGTATTGCTCGAGCGTGCCGCGCAGCTTCTGCCGTTTCTGGCGCAGCTCGTTGCGGATGCGCCTCAGCTCGGGGCTGGCATCGTCGAGCACGTCACCGCCGGGATCGATCGCGCGGCGAACCGCCGCGACTTCGTCTTTGAATGCCGTGATCGCCGCGACGAGGGCGCCGAGGATAGGGAACGCGTCGCCGCCCCGCACCACGCTCGCGCGCGTCTGGTCGACGGAATCGACGAAGTCGGCCAGCATCCTCAACTGCAGCGGCTCGAGCGGCCGCCCCGCGGTCGCCAGCCCTTCGAGGGCGTCGGGCAGGCTCTCGCCGGCGCGCAGCGGAAACAGCGGATGCCGGTCGAGGAAGTTGACGGTTTCGGTGGTCGCCGCCTGCGCTGCCACGACCACCCTGGGGTCGGTCGACGGCTCGAGGTCCTCGAGCGCAGCCGTCCCGAGCGGTGTCAACGCGAGCGCGGTGACTGCTTCGACGATGCGATCGAACTCAAGGGTCCGGGTAGCAAGCATGTGTCAAATTCATCACACAGAAACACAGAAGCACAGAAACACAGAACTTTGTTTTTCAAGAACTGAATTTAGAAAACCCAATTCAGTGCTTCGGTGTTTCCGTGTTTCTGTGTGAGGCATTTCTCTCTACAGGTGATTGATCATCGACGCAATGCAGCCGGCGCCGTAGCCGTTGTCGATGTTCACCACCGACACGCCGTTCGCGCAGGAGTTGAGCATGCCGAGCAGCGCCGCGACGCCGCCGAAGCTGGCGCCGTAGCCGATGCTGGTCGGCACCGCGATCACCGGCACGCTCACCATTCCGGCGACCACGCTGGGCAATGCCCCTTCCATGCCGGCCACCACGATGATGACGCGCGCGGATTCGAGGCGTGCGCGTTGCTTCAATAGCCGGTGAATGCCGGCGATGCCGACGTCGTACAACCGGTCAACCGTGTTGCCCATCAGCTCGGCGGTAACCGCCGCCTCTTCGGCCACCGGCACGTCCGACGTGCCCGCCGAACACAGGACGATCGTCCCGTTTCCCGCCGGAACTTCGCGTTTTACGGTGATGGCGCGAGCCAGTTCGTGGTACTCGGCCTCGGGCACGCGTGTCCTGACCGCCTGCCACGCCACCTCATCCGTACGGGTGACGAGCAACGGATGCCCGCGGCTCACGATTTCCCCGGCGATCGACGCGATTTGGGCCGGCGTCTTCCCGAGTCCGAGGATGACTTCGGCGAAACCCTGCCGCATGCTGCGCTGGTGGTCCACCTTGGCAAAGCCAAGGTCCTCGAAGGGCTGGTCGCGGAACGCCGTCTGCAGCCGTTCGTAGGCATCGGCCGCGCCGGTCCGGCCGTCTCGAACCTGATCGAGGAGGGTGCGCAGTTCTGCCGGTGTCATGTGTCGCTATCGTCCGTGTTTTGTTGACGTTAACCAGAAGAACTATAATGATTGACGGAAGTCCCATCATAGATGACTGCAGTCGAAACGCTCATACTCGCATCGTATTTTTTCGTCCTGTTGATCCTGGCCGTGTACGGATGGCACCGGTACTACCTGGTGTACATCTACATGAAGCACAAGCACGAACAGCCTGTTCCAAAGGACACGTTCGGGGAGCTGCCGGTCGTCACGATCCAGCTGCCGCTGTACAACGAAATGTACGTGGTCGATCGGCTGCTCGATTCGGTGTGCCTGATCGACTACCCGCGCGAGAAGCTGGAGATCCAGGTTCTCGATGACTCGACCGACGAGACCCGGCAGATCGCCGAGCTCGCGGTACGGCGCCATGCCATGCAGGGCATCGACATCAAGTACATCCATCGCGAAGACCGCACCGGCTACAAGGCCGGCGCACTCGACGAAGGGCTGCAGGTCGCACGCGGCGAGTTCGTGGCAATCTTCGACGCCGACTTCATTCCCAAGCCCGACTTCCTGATGCGCTCGGTGCATTACTTCACCGACCCCAAGGTCGCGCTGGTGCAGGCGCGGTGGGGCCACGTCAACGAAGATTACTCGCTCCTCACCAAGATCCAGGCCGTGCTGCTCGACGCGCACTTCGTGCTCGAGCACGGCAGCCGCAATCGCGGCGGCTGTTTCTTCAACTTCAACGGCACCGCCGGCATCTGGCGCAAGCACGCCATCGCCGACGGCGGCGGCTGGCAGCACGACACGCTGACCGAAGATCTCGACCTCAGTTACCGCACCCAGCTGCGCGGCTGGCAGTTCGTCTTCGTGACCGATCACGTCGCACCCGCGGAACTGCCCGTCGAGATGAACGCCTTCAAGTCGCAGCAGCATCGCTGGGCGAAGGGCTCGATCCAGACCTTCATGAAGCTGATGCCGCGCATCCTGCAGTCGGATCAGCCGTTCAAGGTCAAGGCCGAAGCCTTTTTCCATCTCTCGGCGAATTTCAACTACCCGCTGATGTGCGTGCTGTCGGTGCTGATGGCCCCCTCGATGGTCATCCGCTACAACATGGGCTGGTACGAGATGCTCCTCATCGACATCCCGTTGTTCTTCGCGGCCACCGCGTCGGTCGCCAACTTCTACATGGTGTGCCAGCGCGAGCTCTATCCCGACACCTGGACCGAGCGGCTGAAATACCTGCCGTTCCTGATGTCGATCGGCATCGGCCTGGCGGTCAACAACACCAAGGCGGTGTTCGAGGCGCTGTTCCACAAGCCGAGCGAGTTCGTGCGCACGCCGAAGTACGCCGTCGAAGGGACCAACGACGAGTGGAGCCAGAAGAAGTACCGGCAGTCGGTGGCGGTGCAGCCGCTGATCGAGCTGGCGCTCGGCCTCTATTTCACGGCGACCCTGTTCTACGCGCTGATCAACGGCATCTACGGCACCGTGCCGTTCCTGATGCTCTTCCAGGTCGGCTTTCTCTATACCGGCATGCTGTCGCTCTTCCAGCAGTACGGCGGCGACGCCGTGGTCGAAGTGGCGCAGGGTAAAGAAGCCTAGAAGAATCTCAGATTTCAGATTTCAGATTTCGGATTGGGCGGCCGAGTGGCCGCCCTTTTTGCTGAGCGTGCCCCATAATCGCGCCACACGATGATCGTCAGCCTCACCGGTCATTACTCCTAATTCCCCGCTCCCATGTAGCGAGTAACGAGTTTCAACTGCTCCATCCGATCGAAGTCGCTGTCGAGTGACCACACCAGTCCGCCGATATCCGCCGCGAGCACTCCGATCAGCAGGTCGCCGATCGCAAAGGTCACGCCAGCGCGCGAAGCGCGCTCGGTCCAGCGGTCGATGGTCCGCCACGATTCGTCGGTTGGGTAGAGCAGCGGCAGGCCCTTCAGTTCCTTCTCCAGCTTGACCCGATCGCTCGCGCGGGCCCCCATCAACAGCTCTGTTCGAACCGGCACCGGCAACGCCACTTCGTCGGCGTCGAGCAGCGAACGCAGCGCGACAGCCTCGCGGCCGGAGGCGGATCGAAACGCGTGAATCCAGATGGAAGTGTCGACGATGATCACGCGCGGGCGCTGCTACGGCCCCTGGCCTTGTCCAAATCCAGGTCGATGTGGACCTTGCCGAACAACGCCTTCAAGCCTTCGACATGTCCGCGTCGCACGACTTCCCTCAACGCATAGACCACCGTGTCGGTCTTGGACTTGAAGCCCAACACCCTGCGTGCGTCATCCACCAAGTCGTCCGGCAAGTCCAAGGTCGTTCGCATACGAAACACTATATTTATATGTCTGCTAGATGTCAAATGATTCGATATCGTATGCGCTCTGCAGCGGAACTGATGTCACGTGCCCATGGTTGAACGCGCCTGCAGCTTCCACACACCCTCGCGCAGCACCACGAGGAACACACCTTCGTCGGCCGACAGCACGCGGCCATCGCGACCGAGCCGGCTGAACGACACGGTCACATTCACACCGTTTGCCGTCACCTGCACCGCCTTCGACCGATCGAGCCTGGTCTGATACCAGGTCCGTTGACGGCCGGGCTCGGGGCCCGCGAGATACTCGTCCGCTGTCTTCCAGATCTCGACGAGGCCATCACCCAGGCGCACGTGCGGGTAGTGCAGGCTGGCGGCCAGCGGCTTGGGATCGTGCGAGTTCCAGGCCGTCATGAACGCGTTCACGGCGTCGAGGGCCGCCGCGGCGTTTCGCGCGCTGGTTGATGCGTCGAGTCCTGTGACGCCCGCGGCAAAGCGTGCCTGCACGCCCCATCGATTGTCGCGCTTCGTCATGATGTAGGTGATGGCGCAGCCGGCGAGGGCACGTCCGTCTTCGGTGTAGCGCTGCCACGCTCCGGCGGCGTGGACCTTCCCGGCGCTGACCTGCAGGACCTGGCGCGATACCCATTCGCTGTGATTCCAGCCGGTCTTGAGAGTCTGCTCGAAATCGATGCCGGCGGCGTACTCCTCTGGCGTCCGGGTCATCTCGAAGGCGCCCGGCCCGGGCCGCACGTGCGGAAAGTGAAGCGAGGTGGTCCAGACGGCCGGGTCGCGCGTGTTCCAGGTTTCCAGGTAGCGATCGAGCGCGATCAGGGCTTCCTGGGATTGCGCCTTCGCATTGCCCCCCGCCCAGAGAGCGATCGAGACGACCGATGCGGCGAGCAGTTGTCGCTTCATGGCCGTATAGTAATCGCCATGTTCAAGGCCGCCGCCGCCGCGGTGATTCTCGTCTTGATCGTCTCGTCGCCGGAGCCGCCTGCCGCCCAGACATCCGTGGTGACGGCGCGCCGGCTTCCGCAGAATCCGCTGATCACCACGCGCTCGTCTGCCTCCCTCGGCGACAACATCAACGGCGCCGCCCTGATTCGTGTTCCGGCGTGGGTGAAGCAGCCGCTCGGGCGCTACTACATGTATTTCGCGCATCACATGGGCGGCTTCATTCGCCTCGCCTACGCGGACGCCATCGAAGGCCCGTGGACCATCCACGAGCCGGGGGTGATGCAGGTACGCGACACCGCGCTCTTCCGGCCGCAACCCGATCCGCCCGAGAATCTCGCGAACTTCTACACCCACGTCGCGTCACCCGAGATCGAGATCGATCACGCACGCCAACGGGTGGTGATGTGGTTTCACGGCTGGTGGACGGAGGGCAAGATGTGGCCCGTGGGCGAGCCGGCGGCGCGCGAATGGGCCCGCGCCAACGGCTACTCGCAGTTCACGCAGGCGGCCACCTCGAGCGACGGCCTGCGCTTCGCCGCGCAGCCGGCGATCACCAGGGCGTCATACCTGCGCGTGTTCAGGCTGAACGGCGCCCTCTACGGGATGGGACGGCTCGGGCAGTTGTGGCGGTCGACGGATCCGCTCGGGGCGTTCGAGCCAGGGCCTCACCCATTCCGCGACGGCGCCTATGCCAATCGTATCCGCCACGTCGCGTTGCTTCAGCGCGGCGGCCTGCTGTTCGTGTTCTTCACCGCAATTGGCGACGCGCCCGAACGCATCCTGGTGTCGACGATCGGTCCAACGGGTGATTGGAAAACATGGATCGCATCGACGCCCGTCGAAGTGCTGCAGCCGGCGGCCCCGTACGAATGCGCCTCGCTGCCGAACGCGCCGTCGGAAGCGGGAGACATCAAAGGCCCGGCACGGCAACTGCGCGATCCCGCGGTTTTCGAGGAGAACGGCCGGACATTTCTCTTTTACTCATTCTGCGGCGAGCAGGGCATTGCGGGCGCGGAGTTGACGTTTCAGCGGTAGAATCCGACCGTTTGGAGGCAGACATGAAGATCCGCCACGTCGCCGTTGTGGTCCTGATGGTTGCGCTCGCGGGGGCGGGCAACTCGAAGCCGGCCGTTGCGCAAGCGCAAGACCCTGCGCGCCCGCTTGCACCACTGGTCGGCCGCTCGGTGGTCGCCACCACTTTCGGCATCGTCGCCGCCAGCCAGCCGCTGGCGGCACGCGCCGGCGTGCAGATTCTCGAGCGCGGCGGCAACGCCATCGATGCGGCGATTGCCGCCAACGCGACGATCGGTCTCATGGAGCCGACCGGCAACGGGCTGGGCGGCGACCTCTTCATCATCTATTACGAAGCGAAGACCGGCACCGTGCACGGCCTCAACTCGAGCGGATGGGCCCCGAACGCCTTCACGGTTGATTACCTCGCCTCGAAAGGCATCACCAGGATGCCGCAGCGCGGCATCTATTCCGTCACCGTGCCGGGTGTCGCCGCCGGCTGGCACGCGATGCGCGAGAAGTTTGGCACCAAGCCGTTGTCGGAGCTCCTCGCGCCGGCGATTTACTACGCCGAGAATGGCTTCCCGCTCTCGGAAACAATCGCCGCCGGATGGGGGCGCTCCGAGAAGATGCTCAGCGAGCACCCGAATTCGCGCCACACCTATCTGATTGACGGGAAGCGCGCGCCGAAAGCGGGCGAGGTGTTCCGCAATCCCGATCTGGCCGGATCGCTACGCCTCATCGCGCAACAGGGCCGCGATGGTTACTACAAGGGCAAGACCGCCGAAGCGATTCTGCAGATCTCGCGCGAGCAGGGCGGCGCCATGACCGCCGCCGATCTGTCGGAGTTCTCGCCCG
>JANOZI010000376.1:0-2467 GCA_031429375.1 Acidobacteriota bacterium
GATGTTCACTCTGGCGAAGAACATGTCGAAGAACTTCCAGGCGATGGCGAGCATTCAGCACCAGTGGCAGAAAGAAGACGGCACCTGGAACCCGACCGATCCGGCGGGCTTCATTCAGCCGGACGCGTTCGCGAACGACAAGACCATCTGGCGGAACCAGGATCCGGTTGACAACAACAGCCTTGCGACCGGGAACTCGTTGCGGAACACGCCAACGTGGACGCCAGGTTCATTTCGCGTGGCAGGCACCTGGAATGCGCCGAAGGGCATTGTCGTGTCGACGAGCTATACGATCGTCGGCGGCCCGTGGACGGGTCCGGTCCTCACGCAGCTCGCCGCCAACGACCCGGACGTCACGAGGTTCGGGCCCGCGCGGTTCAACGGCACGGCGCCTGTGGCCAGCGGCGGTCAGGCCAATCCGCTTGCCACGCGGATCCGGTTCCTGTATCCGACCCGCGGCGAAGGGCAGGGCGGTCTCCCGTACGTGAAAACGCTCAACTTCAAGTTTGGCTACCGCCTGAAGATGGGTGGCAAGCGCCACGCGCAGTTAGGTCTGAACATCTTCAATGCGCTGAATTCAGGCCGCTACACGGAATGGCACCGGTCCGGAGCGAACCTGTCATACGACCCGAACTTCTACATGGTTCAGGACAACCAGCAGACGTCGCGGTCGGTGCAGTTCGACGCGGTATTCCGGTTCTGATCCGCAACAAGGAGAAGCTATGCGCTCGCGAAATCTGAGCCTGTCGCCGCTCGTATCGTGCCTGGTCGCCGCGCTGCTGGTCGCGACGACCATCGCACAGACGCAGGTGGTCCCCAATGGACCGGCGATTCCGCCGGTGGCGTTGACCGGAGGGGGATCGCCCCCGCCCGCGGCGGCACCCGCTCCGGGTCCGCGGGATCGCCCGTCTCAGTGGAACATGGAAGTCGTTGGCCATAACGACCTCCAGGGACGCTCCGCCTACCAGCCGCTCATCATCAATCAGGACGGCCGGCAGATCGCCTACGTCGGCCACCACAACAACCAGAAACCGCTCATCAATCCGCTCAACGGGAAACTCGAAGTCAGCGGCACGTCGATCGTCGACGTGACTGACCCTGCGAACACCAAATACCTCGCGCACATTGCGACCGGTGAGGACCGCCGTAGCGGCGGGGCGCAGATGGTCCGCGTCTGCAGCGGCAACACGCTGCCGCGGGGAGTCAAGGGCAAGTGGTACTTGCTGCGCCCGCTTGGCGGCAGCGCACATGAAATCTGGGACGTCACCGTACCGGCGAAGCCGAGCAAGCTGACGACGGTTGTCGACAACCTCACCGGCACTCATAAGAGCTGGTGGGAATGTGACACCGGCATCGCCTATCTGGTGGCGAACAACTCGAAGGAAGGATGGACCGGCGGCAATCACCTCAAGATCTACGATCTCAGCGATCCGGCCAAGCCGGTGTACATCCGCGATTTCGGCATGGTCGGCACCCAGCCGAACGCCGGCGGATCGGAGGAGGGCGAGGGCATTCATGGCGCCATCTCCGCCGGGCCGGTGAAGAATCGCGTCTACATCGCCTACGGCACGGGCAATAACGGCGTGGTGTCGATCGTCGATCGGAAAAAACTGTTGACGGAATTCAAGAATCCCCTGACGCCGACGCGAGAGGAACTGCTTGCGCCACAGGTGGGCCACCTGGAGATGTCACCTGATCAAGGCGCGCACACCACCTTCCCGATATTTGGCGTGCCGATGCCCGGGTTCCAGGGACACCAGGCGCTGCGCAAGCGCGATCTGCTCCTGGTCGTATCGGAGGCTGCACGCGCAGACAATTGCGGCCAGAACTTCCCGTCCGACCAGCTGTTGCAAGGGCGTGCCGCACCGCATCTCGCGTTCCTGCTCGACATCACCCACGAGCCGACGCCCTGGCCGCTCTCGACCTTCCGCGTACCGGAGACGCAAGGCGACTACTGCGGGCGAGGCGGGCGCTTCGGCGCACACTCGTCCGCGGAATCGTTCTATCCGCCGTACTACGGCAAGATCGCGGTGTTCGCGTGGTTCAATGCCGGCGTGCGCATCTGGGATATTCGCGATCCCTTTGCGGTTCACGAGGTCGCCTATTTCGTTCCGCCGGCGAACAAGTACACGGTACCAACGTGCGCGAACGCCGAAACGAGAGAAGGCGGCGAATTCGGCACCGAGACTGCGACCAGCAAGTGCAAGAGCGCCGGCGTGACCAACAACGTGGAGATCGATGACCGCGGTCTGATCTATGCGGCGGATCGAGCCGGCAGCGGACTTCACATCCTCAGGCTCGCCGGCTATGCGAAGGAGATCGTCACACCGTCGTCCGGAACACGCTAGGAGATCAAGATGGCCAACTATGAGATCAATCGGCGGCAGTTTCTCGTGACGACTGCGGGCGCAGTACTGCTCCCGCGTTTCGTGCCGGCCTTTGCGCCGTCCTACGACCCTGGCGCGAA
>JANOZI010000377.1:0-3984 GCA_031429375.1 Acidobacteriota bacterium
ATCGCCGCGCGCCCGTCTCACTACAATCCCGATTTCGGGCCGACCCGGCCGATCACCACCGCAACTGCACGCCAAGCCGCACCATGCGGCCCTGCAGCACGCTCGACGGCTGCAAGTACGACGCGGTGGCAAAATTGGTCGAGCGGTAGGCGATCGCATAGTTCTCGTTGAACACGTTGAAAATGTCCGCCTGGCCCTGCACGCGATAGGAGCCGAACTGGAACCACTTCGCGAAGCTCAGGTCGAGCTGATTGATGCGCGGCAGGAACTCAGTCCCCGGCGCGACCAGCGGCACCGTGATCGAGGCGGAGGTCAACGTCGGCGCGACCAGCTGGCCGGCGGGACATGGCGACGGGCAGTTGGCCGGATACGTGGTGGTCCTGGTGATCAGGTAGTTGGTGCCGACCGGGCTGCCGGTGTCGCCGTAGCCTGGACCACTGATCTTATTGCCGGCGGTGGTGGTCAGGCCGAGCGGGCGGCCCGCCGAGCTCTGGAACGCCGCGCTCACCGAGATGCCCCACGCGATCGGATAGGTGCCGGCCAGCTTCAGCGTCGGACGGTACGGAATGTCGTTCGTCCAGTCGTCGCAGTACAGCAGCATGGTCGGGTCGTCCGGCTCGTCGCAGATGTTGCGGAGGTTGCGCTCGGTCACCACGCCGCCAAAGAGCGATCCGCCTTTCGGCAGCCGCGCCTGCACGTTGAGGTCGTAACCCATATAGATGTGCTTGCGCTCGGAACCGGCGTTGGTATCGAGCTGGTCGACGCGGCTGACCGCGGCCGGCGACACGTCGTAGATGGTGAAGGGCTTGCCGTCGATCGGATTGAAGATGTTGAACGGGATGTAGTCGGCCTTGGTGCGCAGCAGGTTGTCGGTCACGCGCAGGCGATGGAAGGTGCGGCGATACCAGTTGGCCGACACCGACACCCGCGGGAACAGCTCATGCTGGACGCCGGCGGTGGTCTCGATGTTGTAGACGCGCTTGAAGTTGGGATCGACACGATTCAGCTGGGCGCGGCCGAACGTGGCCGGCAGCTGCGCCATGTTGATCTCGCAGCCGGGCGTCTGGTAGACGCAGCCCAGCTCGCCCTGCGCGATGTCGTCGCGATTGGCGTCGATCCAGCTGAGCGACGCCGACGTGAGCGACAGCGGGTTGTAGCGATTAGCGAAGAAGGTCGTGCGCGACTCGTTGTAGCGGTTCATCCCGAACTTGACCGCCGTCTTGGCATTGCCAAACAGGTCGTAGACCAGCCCGAACCGCGGCGCAAGGTCTTTCCACACCGGCATGGGAATCGGGTCGAAGTTACGCTCGCCGATGAACCGGCCAATGCCGGACGACTGCTTCGAGACTTCGGACTTCAGGTACTCCCAGCGCAGGCCGGCGTTCACCGTCAGGCGATCGATCGCCCAGGTGTCCTGGGCGAAGAGGCCCAGGTCGCCGAGCAGCGCGTCCTTGTAGCGCAGCGGCGTGTTGTAGACGGTGACCGAGCTCGGCACGCCGTTCAGATACACCTGCTGCAAGTCGGCGTTGGTCTCGCGCGTATTGATGTAGGTGCCCCAGTTGTACTGGAACCCGATCTTGGCATTATGGGCGCCGGTCACATACGACATCGACGCCTGCGTGTTGAACCGATCGGGATAGCGGCCGCCCCAGTTCGCCAGCCCGCTGCGCAGCGTCACGAGGGTCGCGTCGCGCCGGCTCGCGCCGGCATACCATTCCGGACTGAAGGCCGGCTTGTTGACGCCGTCCTGGTTGGTGATGACGTACTCTTCATAGTTGAACGAATACCCGGCGTCGAACAACAGCTTGCTGCTGAACGGGCTCGTGTACTTGAGCGCGGCGTCGTTGTAGCGCGGCGACGTCCAGATCTGCGACGCCGTCCGCGGGTCGTCGCCCGCGTTCATGCCGTGGCCGCGGAACTTGTCGACCTCCTCGTAATAGATGGAAAACTTGTTGCGGGGGCTAATCTGCCACGTCAACCGCAGCGTCGCGCTGTTGATGTTCTGGTCGTCGATGCCCTGTTCGCACGCGACGCGCCCGGCCTGGCAATCGGCCTGAGTGGCGCCGGACGGCACATAGAAGGTGTCGGCAATGGGCGCGTCAACGCCGCTCAGGCGGCCGGCCGCGAAGAACCACAGCTTGTCGCGCTTGATCGGGCCGCCGAAGCCGCCGCTCGCTTCATAGATCTTCTTGATCTTGTCCACCGTGCGCAGGCCCTTGGCCCGCAGCGCGTCGGTCATGTTGTTGGATTGCCACTTGCCGTCGTTCCAGGCGCCGAAGAACGTGCCGTTGAACTGGTTGCCGCCGTCCTTCATCACGATGTTGACGCGCACGCCGCCCGGCGACACGTCGGCGCCCGCCCCGGCGGTGGTGTAGCTCATCTCCTGGATCATCTGGTTGTTGACGTACTGCTGCACGGCGCCGTCGCCGTCCAGGCCGTTGATCATCAACCCGTCAATCTGGACGATGTTGTTGGCCGAGGTGAGGCCGCGGGTCGACATGTAGGTCTGCTGCATCGCGCGCGAGCCGCCCACGTCGGGCCCGGCCAGCGCAACGCCGGTCACCAGCTGCGACATGCCGTAGATCGTCCGCCCGCTCGGGATGGCGTCGAGCACTTCGCGCGACAACACCTGCGTGCGCGCCGTGCTCGACACGTCGACGATCGGCGACTCGCCGGTGACGGTGATGGTTTCTTCGAGCGCGCCGACCTTGAGCTCGGCATTCAACGTGGCCGTGAAGTCCGACGGCAGCTCGAGCGCGTCGCGCTTGTAGGTGTTGAAGCCCGGCAACGTGAACGTCACCGTGTAGAGGCCGGGCCGCAGGTCGGTGATGCGGTAGGAGCCGTTGCCGTCACTGACGACCGACTTCACGCGTTCGATGAGCACCGGGCTCGCGGCTTCCACCGTCACGCCCGGCATTGCGGCGCCCGAGCCGTCCCGGACCGTGCCGGTAATCGCGCTCTGCGCCTGTGCCGCCGTCGCAAACAACAAGGCGCCCACGCACGCCCACACCGCTCTCAACAACATTCTTCGCGCCATGTTTGTCCTCCAAGTCCTGCCGGCGACTCCGATCGCGGGCGCTGCGAGGTGCCGCGGCAGGGGAATCAATCAACGGACGACGTGCCAACGAACCCGAAAGACGCCGGACGATAAATGCGGAATGAACGCGACGACGACGGCGAAATGGAGGCTAAACCCACGACCAGAAAGAGTCAATGACAAACTATTACAACCTCCGCCAACTTGTTGGATCTAAAGGCAGTTCATTTAATTGTGGGAACGGTAAAGGGGAACGGCCGGGGGTGGCGTTAAGATAGTCGGATGAGACTGTCATTCCTGGGCGCTGTAGCGCTGGCTCTCGCCATCAGTGGTTGCGGCAAAAACGACAACCCCACCGCGCCGAGCGCGAACGTGCCGTTTTCGACGGTCGATGTCCGGGTCGGCACCGGCGCCGAAGCCACCGCCGGCCGGGGCGCGTCGGTCAATTATTCCGGGTATCTTTACAGCGCGACCGCAGCCGAGAACAAGGGCACGCCGTTCGATGCCGGGAGCTTCGCATTCACCGTTGGGTCCGGTGTCATCCCCGGCTTCAGCCAGGGCGTAGTGGGCATGCGAGTCGGCGGGGTGCGTCGCATCATCATCCCGCCCAACCTGGCGTACGGCAACGCGCCACCGTCCGGAAGCGGTATTCCGGCAAATGCGACGCTCGTGTTCCAGGTCGAGTTGCTCGCGGTCCAGTAATGCATCACGCAGAATCACGGAAACACTGAAACACGGAAAACGCTTTTCTTAAGAAAACGACATTAGTGTTTCCGTGTTTCCGTGTGATGCATGGACGGCTAGGGAAATCGCCCGAGCGCGACGAGCAGTTCCAACCGCGCCTGGCGCACCGCGTCTTCACCCTGCGCGACGATGATCTCGAGATCGCGCACCGACCGCTGCGCATCGATCACCTCGATGTTGGTGGTCGAGCCGGCGTCGAAGGC
>JANOZI010000378.1:0-4445 GCA_031429375.1 Acidobacteriota bacterium
TTGCGGCCGGTCGATCCCGATCCCCTCATCAACATCGCATTCGGGCTCGCGCTGGCCATCGTGTCGGTCGGCTTCGAGTGGACCCTGCGCCACACGGCGGTCACCCACATGCTGGGGGCGGTGATCGGCGGCGCGATCGGACTGCTGCTCGCCAAGGGCATCGGCGCGGCGTTGTTCTGGGTCGACCCCGGCGACCAGCGCGTCGCCTTCCTGCATAGCTTCGTCCTGCTGCTGTTCCCGTACCTCGGCCTGGTGGTCGGCGGCCGAAAGGGCGAGTGGCTCGAGCCCGCCCGGCTCGTCACGCTGTTCCGCGCGGCGGGACCCGAGCGGCACTACAAGATCCTCGACACGTCCGTGATCATCGACGGACGCATTGCCGACCTGTGCGACACCGGCTTCGTCGACGGCACGCTGGTCATTCCGCAGTTCGTGCTCAAAGAGCTGCAGCTGGTGGCGGATTCGTCCGACTCGATGAAGCGCAACCGCGGCCGGCGCGGACTCGACATCCTGCAGAAAGTGCAGAAGATGACGGGCGTCGAAGTGCTGATCTCGGACGTCGACTTTCCCGAAGTCCGCGAGGTCGACCTCAAGCTGATCGAGCTGGCGCGGACGCTGTCGGGCAAGATCGTCACCAACGACTTCAATCTCAACAAGGTCGCGCAGCTGCGCGGCGTGGCCGTGCTCAACATCAACGAGCTCGCCAACGCGCTCAAGCCGGTGGTGCTGCCGGGCGAGATCATGAAGGTCTTCATCCTCAAGGAAGGCAAGGAATACAACCAGGGCGTCGCTTACCTGGACGACGGCACGATGGTGGTGGTCGACAACGCGCGCAAGATGATCAGCAAGACGATCGACATCGTCGTCACCAGCGTGCTGCAGACCACCGCGGGCAAGATGATCTTCGGCCGCTATCTCGAGCCGGGCGGGTCGCAGGCGGCGGTGCGTCCGCCGTCGGGCACGGGCATCACGCCGGCGACGCAGCCCGCGACCTCGTCGGCGCAAGCGGTGGCGCCGCCATCTCCGATCGTGGCCAAAGATCGATAGATTGTCCTTCCACTGGTTCCGCACGGTGTTCTGGCTGATCCCGACGATCGCCGTTTACACCATCGTGCTCGGACTCGCGTCGGTGACGTCGAGCCTGGTCGACCGGCGCGGCTACTTCGCGCACGGCTGCGCGCGCGCCTGGTCGTGGCTGATCCTGGCGACGACCGGAGTGGACGTCACGGTCGAGGGCCTGGAGCGAATCGTCGCCGGCAAGACCTACGTGTTCGTGGCGAACCACCAGAGCATCTACGACATCCCGGTGTTGTTCTGGTCGATCCCGTTCCAGCTTCGCATCATCGCGAAAGAATCGCTCGGGCGCTTCCCCGTGCTCGGGCCGCACTTGAAGCGGACCGGCCACATGCTGGTCGATCGCAGCCACCCGGACAAGTCGCGCATTTTTGGCTGGGCGTCGCGGCTGACGGCCAACGGCCTGTCCTTGATCATTTTTCCAGAGGGCACTCGCAGCCGCACCGGCCGCCTCGGCAAGTTCAAGGGCGGCAGCATCATGCTCGCGATGCAGGCCGGGCTGCCGCTCGTGCCGATTTCGGTCGTCGGCAGCCGCCACGTGATGAAGAAGGGCGAGCTGACGACGAGGCCCGGCCACGTCACGTTGATCGTGCACGATCCGATTGTGCCGCGGGCCAACACCGAGCCGTCGACCGCCGACGTGCGCGCGCTTGCCGATCGCGTCCGCGAGATCATTCGTCCACCCGTGGAAGCCGAAGCGTCGCGCTCGGGGCCGGACGTAATGAGCCCGGCGTCGCACCGAAGCTCGAACCATCCACCGGCGAGGGCGGACCATTGACTGACTTCACCCTGGCGCCGGAGCTCGCCGCGATCCTCAAGCCCGGAGTGATCTGGTGGAGCGGCGCGACCGTGGTCGCGCACGAACACCGGCTGGATTCGTTGCTCGCCGAGGCCGAGGCAAAGGTGCGCATCACCCCGCCGCCGGAGTCGGCCGCGGTGCGGACCATGTACAAGCGCGTCGGCCTCGACCCGACGAAGACCAGGCCGTCCAACGAGGCGCTGCTGCGGCGCGTGCGCAAAGGCGACACCATCCCGCGGATCAACTCGCTCGTCGACATCGTCAACTGGTGCTCGCTCGAGTTCCAGTTGCCGTACGGGCTCTACGATTTCGCGAAGATCTCCGGACCGGTGACGATGCGGTTGGGACGGGACGGGGAGTCGTACCCCGGCATCCGCAAAGACAACGTCAACGTCGGCGGCCGCATCACCGTGGCCGACGGCGCCGGAGCCTTTGGCAATCCGACCTCGGATTCGGCGCGCACGATGGTCACGCCGGCGACGACCGAAGCGCTGGTCATCGTCTACGCGCCGGCGGAGATCCGGCAGATGCAGATCGCGCGCGTGCTCGATGTCACGGCGCAACGCATCGCGCAAATCGCGGGCGGGCAAGAGACCGCGCGCGCGCTGCCTTCGTAGCGCTGCCTTCGTAGCGCTGCCTTCGTAGGGCTGCCTTCGTAGGGCTGCCTTCGTAGGGCACCCCTTTAGGGGTGCCTCAGTGTTGAGGGATAATCCACCATCATGCGCCAGCGAATTCTTGCCCTGCTCGTCTGCTCGATCGCCGCCGCTTCCGTCCCGCGTGCCGCCGCCCAATCCGCGCCTAACGATGCACTGGCACGCGAGATCTTCAAGCAACTGATCGAGATCAACACCACCGATACGCCGGCCGGGAACGTCACGACCGCGGCCGAGGCCGTGGCGGCACGCTTGAAAGCCGCCGGCTTCACGGATGTCCGGGTCCTCGGACCGGATCCGCGCAAGGGCAATGTGGTCGCCCGCCTGAAGGGCAGCGGCAAGAAGCGGCCGATCCTGCTCCTCGCCCATCTCGACGTCGTCGAGGCGAAGCGCGCGGACTGGACGGTTGATCCCTTCACCTTCCTCGAAAAAGACGGCTTCTTCTACGGCCGTGGCACGTCCGACGACAAGGGCATGGCCGCCCAGTTCGTGGCCAACATCATCCGGCTCAAGCGCGAAGGCGTGATGCTCGATCGCGATCTGATCCTGGCGCTGACCGCCGATGAGGAAAACGGTTCATTCAACGGGGTCGACTGGCTCGTCAACAACCACCGCGACCTCATCGCCGCCGAATTTGCCATCAACGAGGGCGGCGGCGGCAACATGCGCCAGGGGAAGTACCTGACCAACGAAGTCCAGGCCAGCGAAAAGGTCTACCAGGATTTCCGCCTCGAGGTGAAGAACGCCGGCGGCCATAGCTCCTTGCCGGTCAAGGACAACGCGATTTATCACTTGGCCGCGGGTCTGGCGCGTTTACAGAACTACGAGTTCCCGGTGGCGCTCGGCGAAGTCACGCGCACCTACTTCGAACGGTCGGCGGCGGTTGAAAGCGATCCGAAGGTTGCGGCCGACATGCGGGCGGTTGCGAGGCCCGAGCCCGATCTGGCCGCTGCCGCGCGATTATCGGCGGCGCTGCCGTATTACAACGCCCAGATGCGCACCACCTGCGTGGCGACGCTGCTCGAGGGCGGGCACGCCACCAATGCGTTGCCGCAACTGGCCGCCGCCAACGTGAACTGCCGGATTCTTCCTGGCGTCTTGCCATCCGCCGTCCGCGACACGCTGATCAAGGTGCTGGCGGATCCGGCCATCATCGTGTCCTTTGTCGGTCAGGCGCGGCCGAGCAAGCCATCGCCGTTGCGCCCCGACGTCATGGCGGTTGTCGAGTCGCTGACCAAACAGATGTACCCCGGAGTGGTCGTGGTCCCGGTGATGAGCACGGGCGCCACCGATGGCCTCTACTTGAGGAACGGTGAAATCCCCACCTACGGCATCGACGGCACGTTTGGCGACATGGAAGACGTGCGCATGCACGGCCGCGACGAGCGAGTGGGCGTGAAGCAGTTCTACGAAGGGCTCGAGTTCCAGTACCGGTTGATCAGCGCCCTCGCGCAGAAGTAGCCTTATGACGCCACGACGTTCCCTGTTGCCGGCCTTGCTCGCGGCGTGCTCCGCGGTCTCGGTGGTCGCGCAGGACCCCGCGAGAACACCGGACTGGAAGGCCGTCGAAGACGAGTCGATGCGCCACTACCAGGCGCTGATTCGATTCGACACCAGCGCCACTGAACGCGCGGCGGCCGAGTACCTCAAACAGCTGTTCGACCACAACGGCATTGCGGCGCAGATCCATGCCGTGGACCCCGAGCGCCCCAACGTCGTCGCGCGCTTGAAGGGCTCCGGGCGCAGGCGCCCGCTCCTGCTCCTGGGCCACATCGACACCGTCACGGTGGACGCCGCGAAGTGGCGCTTCCCGGCCTTCAGCGCCACGCGCGACGGCGGGTACGTCTATGGGCGCGGCGCCATTGACGACAAGGACAACCTCACGGCCGCCGTGATGACGATGCTGCTGCTCAAGCGGCACC
>JANOZI010000379.1:0-3086 GCA_031429375.1 Acidobacteriota bacterium
CCCCATCGAGCGCCTTGGCTAAGCCGAAGTCGAGCACCTTTACTGTTCCGTCGGGGCGGACCTTGATGTTTGCGGGCTTGAGATCGCGGTGAATGACGCCGGCTTCATGCGCGCACTCGAGCGCATCAATGATCTGTCGCGCGATCGGCAACGCCTCGTCGAGCGGAATCGCCCCGCGCGCGAGCCGCTGCGACAGATCCTCGCCCTCGACCAGCTCCATCACGAGCGCGGAGAAGCGCTTGTGGGGTGCCCCTTCAGGGATGCCGCTGAGGCTGTCGTAGGGCAGCCCTTTAGGGGTGCCTTCTTCAATCCCGTAGATCTGCGCGATGTGCGGGTGATTGAGCGACGCGAGCACTTCGGCTTCGCGCTGGAAGCGCGCCAATCGTTCGTGATCGTTGGCGACATCAGGTGGCAGCACCTTGATCGCGACCTCGCGCTTCAGCTTCGAATCGCGCGCGCGATACACCTCGCCCATGCCGCCGGCGCCAAGCGCCGAGACGATCTCGTACGGGCCCAGCTTGGTGCCGGGAGTCAGCGACATGGGTGACCGATCATGGATCAGCGAGGTCGTCTTAAGAGTTCCCGATCGAGCACTGAATTCATCCACGGAAACATGGAAGCACGGAACCACGGAATGCATTTTGTCGAAATGCATTCGAGAAAATGTTTTCCGTGATTCAGTGTTTCTGTGTTTCCGTGTGATGCATTTCTACCCGCAACACCTGCTTACTTGTAGAGATCACCCGCCAGGTACTTGAGTCCGGTGTCAACCGCCACGGTCGCGACGACTTTGCCCGGGCCGAGCTCGCGCGCAACCTCGAGCGCGCCGGCGAGGTTCATCCCCGTCGACGTGCCGGCAAAAATGCCTTCTTCCTTTGCCGCGCGCCGCGCCATCGTGCGTCCGGCGTTTTCATCGATCACCCGCACTTCGTCGTACGACCCCTCGGTCAAGTGCGGCGGCCAGAAGCCCGCGGCCGTGCCTTCGACGCGATGCGGTCCGCCTTTGCCGGTGGTGAGGAAGGCGGAGGTGTTCGGCTCGAGCGCGACAATCCTGGCGCGGCTGCCAGCGGCCTTGAGCGCGCGCGACACGCCCACCAGCATCCCCGCCGTGCCGACCATCGCGACGAATGCGTCAACCCTGCCGACCTGGCCGGCGAGCTCGCGGCCGATGTTGCCATAGCCCTCGAGCGCGTCGGGATTGTTGAACTGATCGGTCCAGTACGTGTTCGGGTCCTGCGCCAGTTCCTTGATGCGTTTCTTGAAGCGATCGAACAGCGCCGGCGTGACCTTGCCGCCGTCGCTCGGCAGGATCTCGAGGTCGGCGCCGAACGCCCGCATCGTGTCGAGCTTCTCGGAGGAGAACGCGTCGGATGACAGCGGGTGGAAGTGATAGCCCTTCATCGCGCAAACCATCGCGAGTGATGAACCGGTGCTGCCGCCGGTGTATTCGATCACGCTCATGCCGGGGCGAAGCGTGCCGCGCTTCTCGGCGCCTTCGATCATGGCGAGCGCCATGCGATCTTTATACGACGCGGTCGGATTAAACGACTCGAGCTTCACGACCACATCGGCCGAGCCCGGGTTGGCCAGGCGCTGAAGGCGAACCACGGGCGTGGACCCGATCGCGCGGAGAACAGAATCGACGGGAGTGGGGGCGATCATAGGCAGTGGATTATAGTGTTCAAGGGAGACCGTTGATGAGTATTCGTTCCGCATTGTTGGTCGTCGTCTCAGGTGCGGCGATGTGTGCCTCGCTGCTGGCCCAGTCCGTCCCCGATGTGAAACTGGTGCCGTCTCCTCCCGGGCAGGCCGCAATTCAGCTGGGCGGAAGCTGGGATAAGACCGCCAATGGCCCGCGCTACCGCGATGGCAAGTGGATCGTCGTGGACTACGGCCGTCCGCTGCTGCGCGGACGAACCGGGATCTTCGGTTCGGGCGCTGATTACGGCAAGACCGTCAACGCCGGTGCCCCGCTGTGGCGCGCCGGTGCAAACGACACCACCCGGCTCACGACGCAGGCGCCGCTCCAAATCGGCGGCAAGACCATCGCGCCGGGCACCTACAACGTGTTCGTCGATTTGAAGCCCGGCAACTGGACGCTGGTGCTCAGCACCCAGCCGGTGCAGGAGAAATTCGACCCGGCCGACAAAGTCAGGCTGTCGGGCGCGACCAACTACGATCCGAAGTTCGATGTCCTGCGGGCGCCGATGAGGCTGCTCACCGCCACCGCCGAACACTCGACCGAGCAGTTTACGATCAGCTTCGTCAACGTGAGCGCGACCAGCGCAACGCTCGTGATGGCGTGGGAGAAAACCGCCGCCGCGATCGATCTCAAGCTCGCGACGGAAGCGAAGTAGGCGGATGCGCCTGGCGTTGCTGGTTGCGGCCGCAACTGTGATGGCCCAGGCGCCGGCCGGGCCGCTGTGGTTCGATGTCACCGCGACCGCGATCGGCCAGACCAAGTACTGGTCCAACAAGGTGGAGATTGCCGACCTCAACGGCGATGGCCGCCCCGATCTGCTCTTTGCCAACGGCGGCGACTACTCGACGCCCGGCACGCCTGAACCGAACCAGGTGTTCTTCAACACCGGCCCCGGTCTTCGTTTCACGGAAATGACGGCGGCCGTCTTCGGCGAGACACCCGACCTCGCCCGCGTCATCAAGGCGCGCGACCTCAACAACGACGGCCTCACCGACATCGTCGTCGGCACCACCTACCAGACGCAGAGCCGGTTGTTTCTCGGTTCCGGACAAGGGCGGTTCGCCGAAGTCACGCGGACGCATTTGCCGGCGTTGCCGCTGAGCGTGGGCGACCTCGAGCCCGGTGATATTGACGGCGACGGCGATCTCGACCTCGTGCTCGCCGACTGGGGCGCCGGCAACAACATGACCAACGATGGCGGCCGCACGCGACTGTGGCTGAACGATGGGGCAGGCCGCTTCATCGATGCCACCGAAAAGCGGATGCCCGACATTCGCGTCCGCTTCTCGTGGGATCTGGAGCTTGCGGATGTCGACAACGACGCCGACCTCGACGTGCTGGTGTCGTGCAAGCGCTGCCCCGGCAGCCACCTGTTTCGCAACGA